>JAUVMS010000247.1 GCA_030600135.1 Hyphomicrobiales bacterium
ATAAACTCTCCATAGTCGATCTCGCCGGTGGACAGCAGGCGCCGCGCCTCCCAGACCACATATCCTGAACCCGCAAGCTTGCCCTTCCAGTGGCCATCGAGCATCGGACCGCCGGACAGCACGATCGCCGGCAGGTCGACTGTGGCGGCGGCCATGAGGCAGGCGGGCGTGGTCTTGTCGCAACCTGTTGTCAGGACGACCCCGTCGAGCGGATAGCCGAACAAAACTTCGACCAACCCGAGATAGGCGAGGTTGCGGTCGAGCGCGGCCGTCGGTCGCTTGCCGGTCTCCTGGATCGGGTGGACGGGAAATTCGATAGGGATACCGCCGGCGTCGCGAATGCCGGCGCGAACCCGCTCGGCCAGTTGGACATGGATCCTGTTGCAGGGCGACAGATCGCTGCCGGTCTGCGCAATCCCGATGATCGGCCGGCCGGACTGCAGCTCTCCCCGCGTTAGGCCGTAGTTGAGGTAACGTTCGAGATAAAGCGCGGTCATGCCGGGATTGTGCGGATTGTCGAACCACTCCTGGCTGCGTAGCCGCTTGCCACCGTTCCGGTTACTGGTCATGACTGCTCTCCCGGATTGCCTCGTGGCGCGAGGCATGATGTGATCGCCAAAGCATATCACTCCGCGGCCCGCGGCTGGTCAAGGGAGACGTTGTGATGAACAAGATTGACTTGGGCGGACGTACAGCGATTGTCACCGGTGGCGCGCAAGGCATCGGCCGGGCCATTGTCGAGAGGTTCCTGGCCTCTGGTGCACGGGTGGCTGTTTGGGATTGTGACCAACCACTGGCCGAACAGGTCGCCCTTGAGCTGGGCCAGCCGGAGGCACTGCATGTCGTACCGGTTGACGTCACTGACTACAGCGCCACCGAACAAGCAGCCAAAGCGACACGCGATCATTTTGGCCGCCTCGACATTCTGGTTGCCAATGCGGGCATCGCCGGCATGAATGCAACGGTTGCCGACTACCCGATCGAGGAGTGGCAACGCATAATCGACATCGACCTCAACGGCGTCTTTCATTGCTTCAAGGCGGTCGTCCCACACATGGTCGCGCAGAACTACGGGCGCATCATCGCCACGGCGTCCATTGCCGGCAAGGAGGGCAACCCCAACGCGTCGGCCTATTCGGCGGCAAAAGCCGGCGTCATCGCGCTCACCAAGAGCCTCGGCAAGGAATTGGCCGGCCACGATATCGCAGTAAACTGCATCACGCCGGCCGCCGCCCAAACCGCCATCTTCGATCAGATGAGTGAAAGCCACATCAATTTCATGCTCTCCAAAGTCCCACGCGAACGCTTCGTGAAGGTCGAGGAGATTGCCGCCATGGTTGCCTGGCTGGCGTCTGCGGAAAACAGTTTTACGACGGCCGCCGTATTCGATCTGTCCGGCGGGCGTGCGACGTACTAGATAGTCGGTCGCCAAAAATCACTGCCGGATCAAACACGCTCCCGAGAGAGTAGCCACACCATGCGCTATGCGATCACACCACCTGAACCAGCGGTTCTACCAATTCGAGGCACCGATGCCCGTTTCCCCGTTCATCGCATCTACTGTGTCGGCCGCAACTATGCCGCCCACACCATCGAAATGGGTGGCGATCCGGACCGCGATCCGCCCTTCTTTTTCCAGAAGAACACGGACAACCTGGTGATCAATGACGGCAACTTCCCCTATCCACCGAGGACCGAGGAGGTTCATCACGAGGTCGAATTGGTCGTAGCACTTGCGACGGGAGGCCGAGACATTGCGGTCGAGCGGGCCCTCGGTCGCGTGTTTGGCTATGCTGTCGGCCTCGACATGACCCGGCGCGATCTGCAGGCCCAGTGCAAGAAACTCGGACGACCATGGGAGATCGCCAAGGCATTCGAGCACTCAGCACCCTGCAGCGAACTGGTTACCGTTGACGCGATTGGACACCTGGACGAGGGCGCGATCTGGCTTCGCGTGAACGGTGAGATGCGCCAGGAGGGCAACCTCGATCAGCTCATCTGGAAGGTGCCCGAAATAATTTCCTATCTCTCTGGCCTATTTGAACTCGCGCCCGGCGACCTCATCATGACTGGTACACCTGCGGGCGTGGGCGCCGTGTCGCGCGGCGATGCCCTCCACGCCCACATCGACGGCGTCGGTGAGCTACACACCACCGTGGCATAACGGAGATTTAATCACTGCGTCAGCGTGCGCCGGACAGCATCGCGCCACCCGGCCAGTTTGCGCGCCCGCGTTTCGCCCGCCATCTGCGGCGAGAAACGGCGATCCAGCGCCCAGCTGTCCGAAAATTCATTCAGACCGGGATAGACGCCAGCCTTGAGCCCCGCGAGGTAGGCCGCGCCGAGCGCTGTCGTTTCCAGAACCTTCGGCCGATCGACCGGAGCCTTCAAAATGTCCGCCAAGAACTGCATGGTCCAATCGGACGCCACCATGCCACCATCGACACGAAGCACCGTGCCATCCGAGGCACCGTCACTCCAATCGCCGCGCATTGCCTCCAAGAGGTCTTGCGTTTGATAGCACACGCTTTCGAGCGCCGCCCGCGCCAGCTCGGCACGACCCGTGCCGCGCGTCAAACCGAAGATGGCGCCGCGCGCCTCTGCGTCCCAATGAGGCGCGCCGAGACCAACAAAAGCCGGCACCAGGTAAACCTCCTGCGCCGCGTCGGCTTGTTTGGCCAACTTGCCCGTGTCCGCTGCCGTCTCGATGATTTTCAGGCCATCCCGCAGCCACTGCACCGCGGCACCAGCAACGAAAATCGAGCCTTCGAGCGCATAGGTCGTTTTACCATCCAGTTGATAGGCGATGGTTGTCAGTAGCTTGTTGCGCGAAGCCACCGCATGCTGCCCCGTGTTGAGCAATGCAAAGCAGCCGGTGCCATAAGTAGATTTCATCATGCCCGGACGGAAGCACGCCTGACCGACGGTCGCCGCCTGTTGATCCCCTGCGATACCCAAAATTGGTACCGCCGCGCCCAAAATTTCCGCCGTCGTCACGCCGTACTCGGCAGCCGAATCCTTGACCTCGGGCAACATCGCCGCCGGCACGCCGAGGAGCGCGAGGAGATCCTCGTCCCATCGCCCCTCGTGAATGTTGTAGAGCAGTGTGCGCGAGGCGTTGGTCGCATCGGTGGCATGGACCGCACCACCACTCAGCCGCCAAAGCAAATAGCTGTCGACAGTGCCGAAGCAGAGCTTGCCGGCATGCGCCGCCTCCGCCGCGCCGTCAACATTCTCCAGGATCCAGGCCACTTTGGTACCGGAGAAATAGGGATCGAGCAGGAGCCCTGTCTTAGCCGTTACAGTAGTCTCATGGCCCGCACCCTTGAGCGCGGCACATCGCTCCGCCGTCCGCCGGTCCTGCCAAACGATCGCACGATGGATGGGCCGACCGGTCTCGCGCTCCCAAACGAGTGTCGTCTCTCGCTGGTTCGTAATGCCAATGCCGGCCAGCTTGTCGGCCGCCAGTCCAGCCTTAACGATGGCCTCACGGCAGGTCCGCACCGTCGTCGCCCAGATATCCTCCGGTTCGTGCTCGACCCACCCGGAATTTGGAAAGTGCTGCTCGAACTCCTCTTGCGCCACGGCAACAATGCGCACTTGCGAATCGAACACGATGGCGCGGCTCGACGTCGTCCCTTGATCGATCGCCAGAATGTAATCGGCCATCGCTCCCTCCCGATTTCTTGCTGCTCAATTCGCCATGATGCGTAGCACGTGATTCTAGACCATGCGATGGCACAATCAATCGCGTTCATAGGGTGGAAAACGGCTGCGGGCGGCCGCTTCGGTCCAGTCCAAATGATTGCGCACATATTCATTCGCCGCGTCACGCTTCGGCTCGAAGTCCCACGATGTGAGGGCGCCGCTTTGCATCGCCTGATAAACCGCCCGCCGCGCCTTCTGCGTGGCAATGACGTCGTGGCGGATCGCCTCTGAGTCCCAGCGCCGCCGCACGTCGTCGCCAAAGCTACGCGCCAACTGCTGATGCTCGGGATCGTCGGCCAGGTTGGTGAGTTCGTCGGGATCGCTTGCCAAGTCGAACAACAATGGCGGGTCAACGTCACAGTGGATGTATTTGTGCGCTCCGCGCCGGATCATGAAACAGGGGTGCGAAGCACACTCGGCAGTGTATTCTGAGATCGCCTCATCTGAATCGCCTGACGCATCACCCGCCATCAACGACACCAGACTGCGCCCATCAATCGGCTGACCGAGGTTTGGCGAACGCGTGCCTCCGTCACTCTCCGCCAGCTCCAGCAAAGTGGGCAGAATATCCACCAGAGAGACGTTGTTGCCGACCCGCTTGCCCTTCGGCAGCCCGCCGCCGGTAATAATGAGCGGCACCCGCACCGACCACTCGAAAAAGCACATCTTGTACCAAAGCCCGCGCTCGCCCAGCATGTCCCCGTGGTCACTTGTGACGAGCACGATAGTGTCGTCATCGAGGCGTGCCTCCTTGAGCGTCGTACAGATCCGGCCGACCCAACTGTCGAAATAGCTGGTGTTGGCGTAGTAGGCATGGCGCGCGTTTCGCACCTCGTCGTCGGTGACGCGGTCGCGAAGTGCGTCAATCCCCCTCATCAACCGCTGGCTATGGGCATCCTGCGCTGCAAATGGCAATTCGCCCACCCGCGGCATGTCGATCGCATCGTGCTTGTAGAGGTCCCACCACTTGCCCAGCGCCACGTATGGGTCATGCGGATGAATAAACGACACGACCATCATGAATGGGCGCTGCTCGGCGCTACGGGCATAGTCATAGAGCTTGCGCTCGGCAAAAAAGCCGACCTCCTCATCGTACTCGATCTGGAACGTCGTAGCGGCGACCCCGGCCTCCTTGACGCTGTCCATGTTGTGGTACCACTTGTCGATGCGCTCGTCCGGCAGCTCCCAATCGGGCGTCCAGGCATAGTCGGCGGGGTAAATGTCAGTTGTCAGCCGCTCGTTGAAACCATGCAGCTGATCCGGGCCGACAAAGTGCATCTTGCCCGAGAGGCAGGTGTGATAACCCATCATCCTCAGATAGTGCGCAAATGTCGGTATCGCGCTTGGAAACTCCGAGGCATTGTCATAGGCGGCGATGCGGGTCACCAGTTGGCCCGACATGAAGGCAAAGCGGGCGGGCGCGCAAAGCGGCGCGTTGGTGTAGGCGCTATCGAATGTGACGCCGCGTTCGGCCAGGGCGTCGATCGCCGGCGTTTCGACTAGCGGGTGGCCATAGGCGCCGGTGGCAAATGGCGTGAGTTGATCGGCCATGATGAGCACGATATTGGGTTGGCCTCGTGGCATTGTCTTCTCCAAGGGGGCGACGAACTCGAGGTTGGTTACACATTGACAATGCATTGCGCATCATCGCGGGATAGAGTCAATTCTGCCGATCTGCGTGCGAAAGCAGCGCGACCGCGCTCAACACTCAACCAAGGGCATCCATCATGACGACAAGTACCGCGGCAAACGGCGCCACGCCACTCAAAGCCCGCAGAGACGATGGCGACACGCCCGAACTCGAGGATTGGGGGATCAACTCGGAGTATGGTGTACTGCGCGATGTGCTGCTTGGGCCGGCCGAAACGTTTCAATTGATGGACAACGCGAAATTCAGCTCGATCGCCGCGGCGAGCGAGCGGGCCGGCCTGGCATTCGACAAACAGTTGGCCATGCGCCAACACCGCGAATTGGTCGATGCCTATGAGGACGCGGGCGTTACGGTCCACTACCTACCAACCGACGCGCACCTCAACTATCAGGTCTATGCCCGCGATTCGAGCTTCATGACGCCCTATGGTGCCGTCA
>JAUVMS010000290.1 GCA_030600135.1 Hyphomicrobiales bacterium
TTCCCTGAGCGTCCGGATGGTGTCGGCATCGACGATACCGGCGTCTTCAACCATGCGCCGTGACAGCCGTGCCAGGCCACTCTCGGCGTGATCATAAGGGCTATAGGGCTTTTCGAGCGAGTTGACGAGCCGGCGCAGGAAATAGTCGGCATAGTTGGCGACGTCGGGCGTCATCTGCGCATAACCGAAGTAGCCTTGCTCTCGCCCATGCGTCGCCGTTCGCAATGCGCGCACGAGATGCGTCTTGCCGGCGCCCGATTGGCCGTGAAACAGCATGATCCGGGCCTGAACCAGTTCGCCCGAGGTAACGGCGTTGATCAGGTCACGGTACTTTAGTCGCGCCTCATAATGCACCTCCACGACATCGAAAGGATCGGCCTTCCAGATGTCGTCCTCCCAGGTAATGGAGTGCTCGAGGACCGAGGTGACCTTCTCGACGTCGATCGGCATTTGAGCCTGTAGTTGCATGTCTCTCCTGGGCCTTTGTTTGAAAGGCGCGAGATTGTTATTTTCGAGTTTGACGAATGCCCCAGGGCTCCGTCATGAACTGTCCACTTAGTCGACCACGCGGATGTAGTGCCACTCAGTGTTCTTGTAATGAATGGCGGAATCCTCGATGTCGTTGATATTCGCTTTGCTTCGCAGATCTGCATTGGCGAGTGAAAGCAAGCCTGCGCGATGGGCCTGCATCAGGCGGCCCTTGAACCCAGATTGGTCCAGCTCCCAATCCGGATGGTTCGTCAACAACGCCTTCCAGACGTGCGAGATATAGGCCTTGCGATCGCCGGCCCAGCCCTGCGCTTTGTCCCTGGCGAGTGCGCTGACGGTTTGAACAAACCCAAAGAGGTCAGGCGCGTGCCGTGCTTCGGAGCGAATTCGGCTCTCTCGGCTCGCTGGTATCGTCTGCGCCTGCTCGACGGTCTTATCGTCTTTCGGCAGGTATGGGCACAACAGCCGTCCCAGCAATGCAATGCGCAACGCATTGATCTCGTGGCGGGTAACGCCGAGAGCTTCGCTGGCAAGTTGAGCCAGCAGGCTATGATCGCTCTTGTGCACCCTTGGATGAATGGCCAGTTCGCCGGCGATCGCGCGACCGAGGTCTGCCGGCAGGCGCCCCACATTTCGCATCTCGGGTCGCAGATGCGCGCCGAACTTCTCCACCAGCACGTGCTTTGCAATGGCATCGCGGACCGCCGCGGCACGAGCGCTCGCAGGCAAGCCCAATCCGTAGGCCTGACTGAGCACCAGCGTCCGCATGCCTTCGGTGGACTGGAGCAGTTTCGCGCTCCTTTGCGCCTGTGGCGGTGAAAACCCGAGCGCCTCGCCGACGAGAACGATGTCGCGCGTATAAGCCCAACCCGCCGATTGCGCCCGTGGACCAATATCGCTGCCGACCACCTGCGCGCCCTTTGGGCTGATCTTTAAGCGACCGCGACTGGACATGCTGGCTTTGTCGCCTTGCAGCACCGCGATCACGATCTCGTTGATGATGTCACGCAAATCGTCTGCCCGAACTTTCGATGCCAGCAAGGGGCGGACATCACGTGCAAGTGCGCTCCGCAAGAGCCCACTGGCTCCCGCGCCATTGATGCGCAGCAATACGAACCGCTCGAGCGCTGCTCGATCAAGCGAATTCGCCGCCATATCCGTCTCCCGGCCCGCCTTGCCAGATTGTCTTCAAACCGCACCGTCCTCGAACGCGTTGACCAAGCGAGACCGGCAGTGAGCGAATCACTTACCCTATTCTGTGAGAGAGAGGCGCCGGGGCCAAGGGGGTGAGCGAATTCCGGCGTCGATTGCCAACGCCTGTTGCCGCCAAACAAAGGCCAACTTTGTGCTGTGGATAGACAGTGTGGTCGCACATGTACCGAAACAGTGTCGCTGGCCAGCAGGGGCTACGCGACTGTTGATAGTGTTTTTCGGTTTGTTGGCGAGGGCTAGCGTGTCGGCGACCGCCCGCGTGTCGGCAATTTGAAGCAATGCGATGCGCATTAACAAAGCTTTAACCCTGTGGCGAGAATCTGGGGGCGTGCCAGTGGAGCATTGGCCGGAGGGAAGTATGTTGCGCGTAATTTCAATGACTATGCTTTGCGTTCTAACTGCGGCCTGTAGTGGTGGCGGTGGGGCGCAACAAACCGTAATGGGCTATGCCGATACCCCGGTCGCGACCCAGGGCCTGCCTGCAGAGAGCGGCTCAACCGGTTATTCCAGTTCCAGCAAGAACACCAAATTGGCCGCGCGCTCCGATGCCGCGCCAGAGGGGTCTTGGAAACGCGCGCCCGCGGGTGCGTTGGCCGATCGCAACTATTCCGAGACGACACTGGACACACGCACGGCACTAAAGCTGATCAACGGTTATCGTCGTGAAAAGGGCCTGAAGCCGCTAAAGCTGCATCCCAAGCTCATTCGTGCCGCAAAGGCCCATTCCACCGATTTGGCCAAGTGGGACCGGATTTCACACTATGGCTCTGACGGTGCCAATCCTTGGGACCGTGTGAAACGGGCCGGATACCAGGCGCGCCTTGCCGCTGAAAATGTCGGCACTGGCCAAGCTAGTTTCAAAGAGGTGCTGGGCGGTTGGAAGGAGAGCGAGGGTCACAACAAGAACCTGCTTCTGCCCGACGCCGAGCACATGGGCATCGCCCTCGTCAGGCGGCCCAAGACCGAGTTCAAGACTTTTTGGACCTTGGTGCTCGGCTCGCAAATCTGAGATTTGCGGCAATCCCGTCAACGGCGTGAAGCTGTGGCGTTTGCTTTGACGCAGGCGAATACACGGTTGCCTCGCCCAGCCATGGTGACCGTTGCAGCTACGAATTCATCCATTGTCGCAGCGAAGGCCAAATGGAAATATCGAGACCGAGCCGTTTGCGGCCCGCAATATAGAACATCACCGCAGCACCGATCAGCGCCGTCGACGTCGCGGTCGCCGCGCCGAACAACCCGAACGGCGGCACCAGCACGAAATTAAGTACGAGATTGAGCACCGCGGTCGCGAACAGGATCGCGGCACAGATATTCTGCTGCCCCAGCATGTTGAACAAGTATTCGGCCGGCCCGAGCATGGCGCGTATCAGCAGACCAACGGCCAATATAAACATGACGCCATAGGCGCTCGTAAATTCCGGCCCGAAAAGCCAGAGTAGGGGCTTGCCCAAAATCAGCAAAGCGCCGGCCCCCGCCAGCGACGGCCAAAAGGTCCATGCTGCCGCATCGCGAACGATGGCATGTAGCTTTTCTTTTTCGCCGCGTGCGTTGAGCGCCGAAAACCGTTTGGCCACCGCCGCGCCGACCGCGAAGTGGACGAACGACACCAGGCCGATGGTTTTGAGAGCCGCGAAATAGATCCCGACATCACTCGGACTCATGTAGGCCGAGATGACGAGAATATCGGTATTTTGAAGAAGCAGTTCGAAGCCCAAAATCATGACCAGTGGCAAAGACGCCTTCAGCCAAAACCCGCGCCGATAAGCCCGGGCGCCGGACGGCACGACCTTTCGGATTTTCCGCTCGATGAGGATGTGCTGTACCACCGCTGCGACCCATGTCGCCAGGATCGCGCAGCCGACGGCGGTCGTCGCCACCATCTCGAGACCCGCAGCATAGGCCGCCAGCATACTGAAAAGCACCAGCAGCGGCCGCATGATGAAGGGCGGGATTAGCCCCAGATTGATCCATCCATAGGCCCGCCCGACACAGTCGTTGACATCGCTCAGCGCAAAGGCCGGGAGACACAAAAGCGCCAGGAATGCGGGCAGCACATAAGGCTGCTCGACCACGTTTGGCGCATACCAAAGCACCGTGAAAGCAACCCCGGCCAACACCGTGCCCACAGCGAGAGCAACCGTCCGACTGCTGGCAAGAATGCCGCGCAGAGCCTCCAGTTCGCCCTTTTCGGTGTACTCCGGAACAAATCGGATGAGAGCCGTGTTGAACCCGAGTGGCGCCAGGCCGCCCAATATCAGCACCCAGACCCAGACATAGACGAACAAGCCGTACTCGAAGCTTCCCATCCAACGCGCGAGAACGATTTGCGACAGGTAAGCGACGCCAGCGCTGACGATTCGGATGGCGAAAGCCATCAATGCCGTGCGTTGCACTCGCGCCCGGTCACTGTCGGCGCGAAGCCCTTTGAGGACCTCGGCAAAGCCGCTTTTCACTTGCGCGAGCAGTCGCTGGGCTGGGGAAATCTGTGATTTCTCACACGTCGACATCTTTGCTCAATCCAATCAATGTTGGATCGAGCACCGGTCGTGTGGTCGATCCTTATTGTGCAGACAGGCGGGTGCTTTCACGCGATCGCACGACTTCGGCAACGTCGCTCCACACCGTGCAGCGCTTGACGTCGCCCAGCCGGCCATGCACGCTGGCCATGAAATCAGCCACCTCTGCCGCAAAAACGCCGTGCCGCCCTTCCAGGATCACAGCCATGATCTCGCGGCTATCATCATCGGACATATCAGGATTGTTTTTATAAGTTGTTGCTTGCATGACATTCTCAGCTCCCGCTCGCACGCATGGATATAGCCCGAATAACGGCCGTAAGGGTTAAAGGAGTGTGGGAAAGGGACCGCGAATCAGAGTCTACAATTCGGAGAAAACGGCCACTTGGCGCGCGCTGTTAAGTGGGGCAGAATGGGCAAATACAGGCCGCGACAAGGGAGATGGCTATGGCGCAGTCTCGTCGGCGGAAATGCAGTTACAACGCCTTGTTGAAATTCCTTGCGCTGACCGGCCTGGCTTTTGTGCTCTCGGTGCCGATTGCGGGCATTGCACAAGCGGGGTTTGGCGAATCAGTTGAGCCATCGAAGGCGCCAGCGAGTTGGGTGTTGGCGCAATCGAGCGATGGGCAGACGGACCCCTCCAACGCGCCTCCCGCCGGCGATGCCGCTGCGCCGGATGTCGAAGGCCGTCAGGGTAATGCGCCTGAAGCACGAGAAGACGGTGGGCACGACTTTGACGACGGTGGCTCGGCAGGTCCCGGCTGCCCATATCGTGAGCGCAATCTCGAGTTGATTGTCTAGGGTCCAGAGCCATTGCAGCTTTGATCGGTTGCAGGCGTGCGCGTCTATTGTCTTCGGCGGCAACAGTGGCTCAGCCGGCAAATCCACCGCCCTTCAGGAAGGCAATCTCCTCTGGCGTCGACGCCCGCCCCAAAACCTCGTTGCGATGCGGGAAGCGGCCGAA
>JAUVMS010000103.1 GCA_030600135.1 Hyphomicrobiales bacterium
GGCTATCGCGGGCCGACCGAGGACCCGGACAAAATGCGAAAGCGTGTCGAACTCGATCTCTACTACATCGACAATTGGTCGATATGGCTTGATCTGCGAATTCTCGCGGCCACGGTTTTCGTCGGTTTCATCAATAAGAATGCAGTCTGATCCAGCCCGGCCTCGTCATGGTTGCCGGGATGGGCCGAGTGACAGATCCGCCCGGCCGTTCACATCCGGAATGACAATTTGAAAGGTCGTGCCGTGCGTTGTGTTCTCGTGCAGCGCGATCGAGCCGCCATGGGCCCGCACCAGCTCGGCCGAGATTGCCAAGCCGAGCCCCGTTCCACCGGCTCGCGCGCCTCCTTGAAAGGCCTTGAAAAGGTTTTGCCGCGCTTGCTCCGGCACACCAGGCCCAGTGTCGCTGACCTCGATGACGACTTCATCGCCGCGCCGCTCCGTCCAGACCCGGATGTGGCCGACCTCTCCGGTCTCACCACCAAGCGCTTGCTTGGCATTTCGCATGAGATTGGCCAATACGCGGTAAAGTTGGTCGCGGTCACCGTCGACCACGAGTTCGTCATCGACAACGGTCTCGAGTTCAATCTCGCCCTCGAGCGGAAGGCCGAGGCTTTCAGCAACTTCGTCGACGAGCGGGCCAAGCATGAAACGGTTGCGTTCGGGCGGCGCTTCGCGGGCACGGCCATACTTGAGTGTCTCGGTACAGAGCCGGATTGCGCGATCGAGCGAGCCAATAAGCTTGGGGGCGAAGCGTTGCACGGTGGGATCATCGATGGCACCGAAGCGATCGGAGATGAGCTGGGCATTGGCCAGCATGTTGCGCAGGTCGTGATTGATCTTGCTTACTGCGAGACCGAGTGCGGCCAGCCGGTTCTTGTGCTGCAGCATCTGGGTGAGCTGGCGTTGCATGCTTGCCAGTTCGGCCTCTGCGGTACCGATCTCGTCGGTCCGCTGGCCCGGCTGAATAATGCGGCTGGCATCTTCGGGATCCTCGCCGAACCGCACCATATTGCGCATCATGCGGGTCATCGGTCGAACCAGCAGCCAATTGAGCGCCAGATAGACCAGGATGGCGGCAAACACAGAGATGATGATCGAAAGCGCGAGAATGTTGAGACCGTACTCGATCATCGCCGCCTTGAGAGGCGATTCCGACATCACCACTTCGGTGAATTCCACCTTGCCGAAGCCCGGATGCCCGCGAACGCTGATTATGCGACCGGGTGGTGCCAAAAACACATAGAGCGCGTCGGTTATGAGCTGCATCTGCGACGCCGTGCGCAGATCAAAAAAGCCGTCCACCTTTGGCGGCATATCTTCTTGCAGGATCAACCGCCTCTTGTTGCCGCGCTTGAAGGCGACCGAGCGCACCTGAGCGCTTTGTAGGAGTTCGTCTCGCAAATTTTCCGGCAACCTGCCACCAGGTGCCGCATCGGCTGCCAACGAGGCAATCTGAGCCGCCGCGAGACGCTCTACCAGCCACATTTTCCGAAAGTTGGCAACGGAAGGTACGAAAACCAGGACTTCGGCGATCATGACACCGACAATGGTCAAAAGCAGCAGTTTCGTGGACAAACCGAGCCCGGCAATGCGACCGCGCTCAGCTGCAGCCACAAGGGCTTCATCCGCGTCATTCGTCGTGCGCCGTACGTCGTCTTTCATGCTCTCAACGTCCGTCGCATTTGCCACAATCCGCTTTGCAAATCCGACTGTGCATCACCCAAGCTTGGCCAGCATCTTTATCGCTCTGCGCACCAGCGGATTGGTCAAGCTCGGCAGATAGTAAGTGTAGGCGGCGCGCTTGTTGATCTCACTGAGGGTTGGATAGGGTGAGATAAAACTCGTCATCGCCTTAATCTTGAGCCCTACGGCGATTGCCAGTGCCCACATCTGGATCAGCTCGCCTGCGTGCTCGCCTGTAATTGTCGCCCCGAGTATCCGGCCACGCTTGGTTGTGACCACCTTTACGAAACCCTCCGTCGCCCGTTCTGTCTGGGCTCGATCGTTTTCCGCATAAGGCCAACGCAAGACATTGATCTTACCATGTTTCTTGCGTGCCTCATCCTCAATTAAGCCAACATGGGCAAGTTCGGGATCGGTGAACGTTACCCAAGGTATCATGTCGTGCTTGGCCTTTACAGGTAGGCGGAAAAGCGCTTGGCGGATCACGATCCCGGCATGATAGTTCGCGATATGGGTAAACTGGGGACCACCGATGACGTCGCCTATGGCCCAACTCCGGCGATTGGACGTCTTGAGGTTTTTTCCAACCTTGATCCCGTGCTGGTCGAAACGAATGCCGGCGGCCTCCAAGTCAAGGCCTTCGACATTGGGCTTGCGCCCGGTGGCCAAAAGCATGTGACTGCCGTCGACGACGCCTGTCTCGCCACCGTCGGAGACGACCGCGCGTACGCCCTCGTCGATCTCCTCTAGCCGCTCCACGCGCACGCCCTCACGAATGACGATGCCTTCCTCTCGCAATTTCCTGAGAACGGGTTCGGCGAGCTCGGGATCATCCTTGGCGAAGGATTTGAGTGCTTCAAGCACAGTCACACGGCTGCCGAGCCTCATGTGGGCCTGCGCCATCTCGAGACCGATGGGCCCACCGCCAATGATAACCAGATGCTCCATTCTTCTGGCGTTCTCAAAGATCGTTTCGTTGGTGAAAAAGGGTGTCTGATCAATACCAGGGATCGGTGGAATGGCAGGCGAGGACCCGGTTGCGATCACAAACCGCCGTGGGCGAATCTCATAGTCGCCAGCAACCATTGTTCGCTTATCCATGAAGCGCGCTGCGGCTTGGATGACGTGCACACCGAGACCGGTGAAGCGCTCGACGGAATCGTTTGGCTCGATTGCCGCGATGACACCACGGACATGGTCGCGCACCGCAGCCGGATTGATGACTGGGCTCGTCGGCGTCACCCCAAACGACTTGGTGTGACGCATGATATGGGCGCGTTTGCCGGCGGCAAGCAGTGCCTTGGATGGCACACAACCGTAGTTGAGGCAGTCGCCGCCCATCTTGTGCTTCTCGATCAGTACAACCGCCACCCCCAGTTGTGCTGCCGCAGCCGCGACCGAAAGCCCGCCGGACCCGGCACCGATCACGCACAGATCCGGCTTCAGCACCTCGCTCATATCGTTCCCTCGCAAATGGCACTTGACTGGATGGGAGCCCGGCCGGGATGGCCAGGGACTCTGCCTGCCGCAGTCGTTCTATCCGAATTGTTCAGGGCAAGGCTATGCCGCACGACGGTGGGCACGTAATTTCTTGATGATCACCGGGATCAGGGCAACGACGCCAAGCGCCGCGATGGCAATAACGAGATCTCTGGTTACCAAGGTGGTGAGGTCCAGCGATAGCGTGCAATTGTCGGCACCATTGGCCGTAACACAGGCTTCGTAATCGCCATAGGCCGCGACAATCACGCTCTCAAAACCTTTGCCAGCGTAGGAATAGGCGAACGTCCCGGGAATGATGCCGAAGAAGGTTCCAACAACGTAGTCCCTCAATTTGACGCCGAGTAGCGCCGGAGCCAGGTTGACCAGCCAGAAGGGAAAGGCCGGCACCAACCGCAAAAACAGCAGATAGCTGAGTGCGTTCTCTTGAAATCCGTCGCGCAGCTTGCCGAGCCAAGGGCCTGCTCTGGCCGCCAACGCTTCTCCCAGCGACGTCTTGGCAATGAGAAAGATGGCTGTGGCGCCAAGTGTCGCCGCCACGACAGTCGCCAGGCCGCCGACCAACCAACCGATCAACATAGCGCCAATCGGCGTCAGGATCGACGCGATCGGCAATGAGAGCGTGACGACGACTGCATAAAGCGTCATGTAGGCCAAAATGGCGGCAACCCGGTGCTCGGCGACAAAGGCCTGCAATGACTGTAGATTTTCCGCGATGGCAATGATGAGGCTGGTGTGCCAGCCCTGCGAAATCGTCAGCGCGATCAACCCGGCCACGATGGCCAGCGGCAAGATGCGCTTTAGCCAGCCAGCAGAGCTTGAAACTGTGGTTTGAGCCCTCTCGCTCACTCTCGCCTCCTCGTCCCCGGTCGTTGCGATCGGCTCAGTGTCCGATTAGCCCGTCATTCAAACTCCAATCGTAAGCGTAGTCGCCAATGTCTTCGATCGCCTTGAGCTTGGCTGCCAATGGTCCTTGGGCGTACTTGCGCAGATGTTGCAAGATGCCTGCTTTGTCGCCGCCAAAATCCTCGCCGTACCAGCGATAGATCTTCGAAACCGTCGCCTCGCGCCCCATGATCGAAACGCCGCGACGGCTGTTGATGTAGGCCTCTGCGCCCTTGGTGAGCTGGTCCTCGAGCATGCGACCGGTAAAGGCGTCGCGCGGCAAATTCGGGCAGCCGACCGAAGCGCAGTTAACTGCATAATGCACCCTTGGATCGCGGAACAGAGGTCGCATGATCTTGTGCTCGATATCGTCGAGGCTCAGCTCGACACCATTGACGACGACGACCTTCTTGCCCCAAGGGCCGTCGGCAAAAAGCCCTGAAATATCAATGTCGCGGATTGATTTCACGGGATAGTGCGTCAGCACGATGTCAATGGTCTTTGCGTTGTACAAATTGGCCCAAAAGGCAAACTGCTCGGGACGCGACAGCTGTGTGACATCGATTGCCTGTAACGCTGTGAGATAGGTTTTCAGCGCCGCGTGACCCTTATTTTTGAATAACTTGTAGTCGACCTGATTGAGACCATCCGGGCCGGAAATCAAGTAGGCCTTGAGCAGACGATCCCAAGCGGAATGATCGACAACGGTGGAGGACGATTGAATATGTTTTGCGAATGTTTCGCTGATCGCACCCGCCGCGGCAGGCCCGGTCAACCCAACGGCCAACCCCATCAACATGGCAATGCCCGCCAACCGCATCCGCCTGAAGATATTGCGCCCCATCAAACTCATCGCCATCTCCACGTCTTGGCTCGGCCTCATTATCCAATAGCGCATCGCCCTGTCACCGCAAGCCATCCCACGATACCGCCCAATAATGAGGTGTTCGAAATTCAAGATAGAGCGGCCTTTCACGTGAGGAACGCCAACTCGCGCTTTCGTGACCCAGCGTTAGAACAATTGAAGAGCATTCGGCAGGCTGGCCAAACGTCTGCATGTGCCGTTTGACTTGCAAATTGCCGCAAACTATAAGCGGATGAATCCCCTTCAGGGCATGGAGCAGACCCGGCGGGCCAACCATATGGTCAAGCTGGTAGGTGGCTTCGTTGCCGTAGATTACGGAGAGCGAACGTGAAGAGAACTTACCAGCCGTCGCGGCTCGTCAGGAAACGTCGGCACGGCTTTCGTGCGCGCAAGGCGACGAAAGGTGGGCAAAAAGTGCTTGCGCGGCGCCGCGCGAAGGGCCGTAAGCGCCTGTCGGCATAGCGATTGCGAGCCGCCACGCCGCAATCTTGGTCGAAGGAATGGCAGCTCATAGCCAGCACCAACCACTCCGCCTCGAGACGTTGAAGAGACGTGCAGATTTTTTGCGACTGCGAAATGGAACTCGCTGGACGACTTCGGCATTCGTGCTCAGCGCGGCGCCGACGAAGTCGTCGCAGAACATGACAGGGAAGCGGCCTACAGCAGTGCAAGTGACATCGAATTGCGCCCGGGAGGTGGCGACCGCACGCTTTGGCTTTACTGTGACCAAAAAGCTTGGCGGGGCGGTTGTACGCAACAGAATTCGGCGCAGATTGCGAGAGGCTGTAAGGCTGGTCGCGGCGGGACACGCGCGCGCAGGATTCGATTATGTGTTGATCGCGAGGCGGGGGGCGCTTAAACGTCCATTCGCCGATCTTATTTACGATTTGCAAACGGCACTTGCTCGTCTCCATGATCGCGCATCGAAATCGCATCCCGCGGGCGAAACTGGGCGGCGATCAGGCAGGCGTAAGATTCGGGCTGAGGCAACGCCGCAGAGCACGACCAATAGGCCGCGAAACTGAGTTTTCGGGGCATTCCTTAATAAATTCGCCAGCGGAACGAACCGATGGACGGGAATAACAATCGGAACTTTATCGTCGCGATCGGGCTGTCGATCGTGGTGCTTGTTATCTGGCAGCTCATGTACGCCGGTCCCAAGATGCGTGAGGAACAGGTCAGACGCGAGCAAGCGGCCAAAATCGAGCAATCAAAGCAAAAACCGGGGGCGGCGCCAGCGCCAATCACAGGAACCGCCCCGCAGCCGGGCGGCAATACGCCAACGGCTGGGACCACGGGCACCCCCCCCCTTGCCTCTGGCATTGGCACCGCATCGCGCGAGGCTGCTCTTGCCGGTTCCGAACGCGTGGCTATCAAAACGGATTCGATCAAGGGCTCTATCGCGCTCAAAGGTGGCCGCATTGATGATCTGACGCTGCTGCGCTACCGCGAAACCACGAAACCCTCCAGCCCGAACGTGACGCTCTTTTCGCCCTCTGGCAGTTCGCCCTCTGGCAGCGCCACGCCCTACTATGCCGAGTACGGTTGGACGGCGACTGGCGAAACGAAAGTGAAGCTGCCTGGCAAGGACACGGTTTGGCGTGCCACCTCGACTGGCGTACTCACGCCGTCGACACCTGTTAGCCTCGAATGGGACAACGGCGAGGGCGTCACATTTCGGCGAACCATATCCATTGACGACGACTACATGTTCACGGTTCGTCAAGAGGTCGACAATCGCACCGACGCCAACCTCACGTTCTTTCCCTATGCGCTCATCTCGCGACATGGCACGCCCCAGACTACAGGGTTCTACATCCTGCATGAGGGTCTCATCGGCGTTTTCGGCGAGCAGGGCCTACAGGAAATCGATTACGACGAGGCGATCGAGGAAAAGGCCTTCACCTTCAATGAAAGCGGCGGCTGGCTCGGCATCACCGACAAGTATTGGGCGGCGGCTCTGATACCCAACCAAAAGGCCAAATACCAAGCGCGTTTCACCGGCCAGGACCAGGCCAACACCCAATACTATCAGGCGGACTACCTGTTGGGAGCGGTGAGCATTCCATCCGGTACCAAAAAGGCCGTCGAAGGCAAATTGTTTGCCGGTGCCAAGCGCGTCCAACTCGTCGATGGCTACGAGAAAGATTTCGGCATCGAGAAATTCGAGCTGCTCATTGATTGGGGCTGGTTCTACTTCATCACCAAGCCGCTGTTTTACGCGATCGACTTTTTTTACAAGTTGATTGGCAACTTCGGCGTTTCGATCCTCATCGTCACGGTCTTGATCAAGTTGATTTTCTTCCCTCTTGCCAACAAGTCCTACGTCTCCATGAGCAAGATGAAGAAGCTTCAGCCGGAGATGAAGCGCCTTCAGGAGCGCTTCAAGGACGACCGTGCCCGCCAGCAGCAAGCGCTGATGGAACTTTATAAAAAGGAGAAGGTCAACCCGATGTCGGGCTGTCTGCCAATTCTCGTGCAGATCCCGGTCTTCTTCGCGCTCTACAAGGTGCTGTTCGTCTCAATCGAGATGCGCCACGCGCCGTTCTTCGGTTGGATTCAAGACCTGTCGGCGCCGGACCCGACCTCGCTGTTTAACCTCTTCGGGCTCATTCCTTGGACCCCGCCGGAATTCTTGGCCATCGGAATTTGGCCCATCATTATGGGCATGAGTATGTGGGTGCAGATGAAGCTGAACCCCGCGCCGACGGACCCTGTCCAGCAAAAGGTGTTTGCTTGGATGCCTTTGTTCTTCACCTTCCTGTTGGCACGCTTCCCGGCCGGACTGGTGATTTACTGGACTTGGAACAATATTCTCTCGGTTACCCAGCAGTACTTGATCATGACCCGGCAAGGGGTCAAGGTGGAACTTTGGGACAACCTCAAGGAGAGTTTGTCGTGGATCAACGGAAAGTTGAAGCGCGACAAGGCGACTGGTGGCTGAGACCCAAACGCGGTACCTTTCCTAGCTCTGATGGTGGTGCTCGGTTCTTGCGGCAACGAGGTTGGCTTACACACGCAACAAGCGTTGCCGCGTCACTCCGCTGATCGGCGACGCGCCGGCATTGGTACCGACACCCGTGGCCTATGTAGTTGACACATCTGCCGAAGCCCGCAAACTTGCAATTGCTCGTGGCGAGGACCTATTCAAGAGCGATTGCGAGTTCTTGAAGGGTGTTGTCGACGTCGATGGCCTGCCACCACCGGACCGCATAGAGGTTGCCTTTGCAGGGCGCTCCAACGTCGGCAAGTCGAGCCTGCTCAATGCGTTGACCCGACGCAAAGGGCTCGCCCGAACATCGTCCACTCCGGGCCGCACTCAGGAGATCAACTTCTTCCTGCTCGGCGAGGATATTTATTTGGTGGATCTGCCTGGCTACGGCTATGCCCGTGCGCCAAAAGCCCGTGTCAAGGCGTGGAACGCGCTCATTCGAAACTACCTGAGGGGCCGGCCGTCGCTACGGCGCGTGTTCCTGCTGATCGATGCGCGTCACGGCATCAAGGCAAACGACGTCGAGATCGCGAAGACGCTGGACGCTTCGGCGGTTTCCTACCAAGCCGTCCTCACCAAGGCCGACAAGGTCAAGCCCCCGGCTCTCGCCAAGGTGGTCGAACGCACGAGTTTGGCCCTTGCCAAGCATCCTGCCGCCCACCCGCAGGTCCTTGTGACATCGGCGGCAAAGTCCGACGGCCTGGCCGAGTTGCGCGCTGAAATCGCCGGCTTACTTTCATAGATTCGTTTCGTGACATAGGGCGTCGCCTGGTAGCGCTGCAGGTAAGGGAGAGCCAGTCGCACGTCACTTTGCGTGATCGCCGGCGAGCCAGGCCTCGAACCGTCGGTGGCGAAGGGCTTCGGTTCGGGCATACCATTGGCTGTCGCGTCGAAGCGATCGTCTGTTGTTGCGCGGCGCGTTGGGCAGGTGGTCGCGCATCGGTACCTGGCTTCGCCAATGGCGTCCGATCCTGGA
>JAUVMS010000226.1 GCA_030600135.1 Hyphomicrobiales bacterium
AAGTTTGCGTTCAGGGGCTTCGCCCCCTGGCGCCACGCAGGCTGCGCGCCTCAATGGCGCTAGTCGTCGCTACGCTCCTCCGCGACTCCTTCACCGTCGTGCACGGGCAACCGAGCGAAGCGAGGCAAGGCCGACCGGCCGCCGGCGCCTAGCGCCGCGCCCGCGCAGGCCCGAGCGCAGCGAGGAATAGCCGTGAGCGGAATAGACCCGCGAGGCAAGGCCGACTGGCCGCCGCGGCCCGCGCTCAAGTAGCGAGCGCTTGTCACGAGCGATAGCGCACAATAAGACGCGCCGCGCCCGCGCAGGCCGGCCCGCAGGGTCGAATAGCCGTGAGCGACAAAAACCGAGACCAATCCCATGTCAAAGGAACTTGGGCTGGCAAATTTGCCAAGCTGCAACAATTCTGTCACGATTCTCATCTAAACTATGTGCGAGATCAAAGAGATGGGGCCTCTGGGCCTCAGTTGGCTGGACGGGCGGATTGCTTCGGCGCCGCCCGTTTCATTTCAAAACTGGCCTTACCAGTGGCAATGCGCCACAGCAATTTCCGCTAGCGGTATCGCGTTGGATCAGCCGCGACCGGACCAATCGAAACCATTCACATCAACGGACTGGGGCGAGCGCCCCGATGCAAGTCAGCCCATGACGGCATCCAACGGCACCACTTTGAGTGATTCCTCGAACCTCGGTTGGCCCGATCTTTGACAATTCCCGCAGAAGAGAAAAGCCCCGTCGGCGCGCACCAGGTGGTCGTTGACGGGCACCACCACGGTCCTTGTTGGGATCCCCTTGGTGTTGCGATAGACGAGTTCGGCAAACGCCATGTTGCGATAGTTCCGATGTTGCACCATGCGATCCGCCAAACGCCGCACATTGTCCCCGACCAACCACCTGACATTGAGGCCGCGGCCTTGCTCGGCCGTGAGATTGAGGGTTTCGGCCAATCCCGGGCTCATCGCAATGGCATAGAGCGGATCGTGACGCTTCATGAGGCAAGACATCGTCGGCAAACGCTCGATGTAGGCCGGGCTGATTGTCGGATCGTGTTCCGCGGCCATGATTTGCAGCTGTCGCCTGATGTCGGTCGCGAGGCCGATAACGCCGCGCTCGTAACGCGAGACGGACCCTTGTGTCACGCCGAGTAGCTCGGCAAGTTGTTGCTGCCCGATCCCATATAGCCGTCGCACCCGGCGGCAAAGACCGGCGTCTTCCATTGGCACTCTGCGCATATCAACGCCCTTACCAAGAAACTCGCGCAAGGCTACATCAAGCACCGCAGGCTCACAATGAGGGCGTTGGCAACCTGTACGAGACCGTGGGGGGTCTTGGGGGTAAGCGAGGTCGGCCGGTGGCATGTCGATCAGCCAATCAAACTTGGCTGTCACACGGACATGTTGCTGGCCCCTTCGTCGACAACTTGAAGAGGTAGGGCCGTGACAAGCCTGGCATTGTTCATTGTTGCGATTATATTTGGCACCGCCGGTCTGCTTATGGCGATGGTGATGTGGCAACGGGCCGAAAAGACCAAGTAAGCGGATTTTTTCTCCCGCATTGATGCCGCTAAACGCTCGAGCCAGCCGCTACTAAAGTTCCTGAAGTCATCAACTACGAGGCGGACCGGCAATCGCGCTGGGCATCTGGCGTCATTCCCCCGCATTCAGACGGCACCTGTCTTGCGCAACTCGGCTACGTCCTCCTCGTTAAAGCCGAGTTCGCCCAAGATTTCTTCGGTGTGCTCGCTGAGTCTTGGTGGTGGCCGGTCGAGTGCGGGCGAGCCGTGCGCGAAGGAAAAAGCCGCGACCGGCAGCCGGCCAGGGCTGTCCGTGTGCAGGCCGGTGGTGCAGGTTTGCAGGACCGATCGCGATTCAATTTGCTCATGGGCCAGTGCCTCATCGAGCGAGCGCACGCGGGCTGCTGGAACACGCGCTTCATTGAGAACGATTTCCCATTCATCGGCGCTCCGTTTCGCAACGTGCTTGGCGATAAGTGCCGCGTCGCTGTCCCGAGCAAGTCGGATTTCGCGGCGGGCCATCCGCAGCACCTCTTCTGCACGCCGATTTTCGCCGAGTGCTTTGAACAGTCGCGCCAACTGCCTGTTGGTGAATGCTCCGATCATCAGCAGACCGTCCTTCGTCTCGAACGTTCTGTAACCTGGATAGTGTGGATGAATATTGCCATGCGGCTGCGGAGGCGCACCTGAGGTGACGGTATCGGTGACACCGGCACTCATGAGCATCAGCGCCGCATCCAGCATGGCGACATCGATTTTCTGGCCCAACCCCGTCTGTTGTCGCTGGTATAGAGCGGCGGATATGGCGAGCGCCGCTTGCGCGCCGGTTCCATAGTCGACCATCGGCGGCCCGACGCGGACGGGCCCACTTGTTGGCGTGCCATTGGCCGACATTAGGCCTGAAAACGCCTGAATTACGACGTCGAAGGCAGGATGATCCGCTTTCGGCCCGGTGCGGCCGAAGCCGGTGAGGGAGCAATAAATGAGCGCGGGATTGATCGCTGTCGCCGCCTCATAGCCGAAGCCAAGTTTCGCCAGAGCATCGCCGGCATAGTTCTGTACCAGAACATCCGCGGTTTCGACGAGTTGGTGCATGATGGCACGCCCTCGCTCGGTCTTGAGATTAAGCGTGATGCCCCTCTTGCCGGCATTCTGCGAGAGGAAATTCGTACCGCAAAGGCCGTCGTTGAGTTCGCGCGCGACACCCTCGCCGCGAGTCATATCCGGATTATCGGGCGGTTCGATCTTGATGACATCGGCGCCCAGTACGGCCAGTTGGTAGGTGCAGAATGGGCCAGCAAACACGTGCGTCAAATCAAGTACGCGCACACCTTCAAATGGTCTCATGCGTCGTCAACCTATCCTTTGCCGCGCCACCGGGCGAACCAACAAGCCAGCCTATTCCGCCACTCCCGCCCGTCTTAGGCCCTCCATATAGTGCTCCAAAGTCGCTGCGTCAGTATAAAGATGGCCGTCGCGAACCATTGAAACCGAAAAGTCGGATCGCTCACCGAGGCATTCCTCGAGAACCCGTCGGGCTTCCCTCTCCTCGCCAAGGAATCCGAGCCCGGCGAGAAGAGCGGCGTATCGCGACCACTGGAAGCCTTGCTGTTGCAGCGCCTTGCGCGCCCACTCAACCGCGTCCACGTAATCTTGCTTCGCCAGGTACGCCTCGGCCACGCGTACCATGAAAGACCCCATGTGTTGGTCGCGAGGGCTCAGGCCGATGGCCCGTTCCAGGTGGGTGATTGCCTCGTCGGCCCGGCCGCAAAACACGGCCGCCGCACCAAGGCCGTAGTGGGCCCAGGCGAGACTGGGATTGAGTTCGATGGCCAGCCGTAGATCTGGGACGGCGAGCGCGTGCTCACGCCTGACGATCTTCGCCTTGCCCATGGCACAATGGGCAGCGGCGTCGTCGGGATCCAGCTCCACCGCGCGCCGAGCCGCTTGTAGGGCCTTGGCACGATTGTCCGCCGCCGAGCCCGCCAGGCCGAGCACCACTTCGTAGTAGTAGGCGTCCACCAGTCCGGAACACGCGGGGCTTAGGCTGGCATCCAGCGCCAGCGCGGCTTCGAACAGGCGGCGGGCCTCCGCGAGATCGTCCTTGGTGCGGCGATAGAGATGCCACATTCCGCGTTGATAAATCTCCCAGGCGTTCAGATTTTCCGCCCTCTCGGTGGTCGCCCGTTGTTGCTCCGCTTTGCCCAATTCGGGCGCAATCGCAGCGACTATGGATCCGGTGATTTCGTCTTGGACCGCAAAAATATCCTCCAGCACCCGGTCGTAGCGCTCCGCCCAAATCTGATTGCCCGTTCCCGCATCGATCAGCTGGGCGGTTACGCGAATGCGGTTGCCTCCTTTGCGGACGCTGCCATCAAGCACATAGCGCACCCCGAGCTGCGCGCCCACCTGCTTTAGGTCGACCGCCTGGCCCTTGTAGGTGAAGCTGGAGTTGCGCGCGATCACTATCAGCCACCGATTGCGGGAAAGCGCCGCGATGACGTCCTCGGCCACACCGTCGGCGAAGTATTCCTGATCCGCATCGCCACTTAGGTTCTTGAATGCCAGCACGGCAATGGCTGGCCGCTCACCGGTCGTGCCGCTGGCGTGCTCGGCGATCGCGGTCGTCGCTGCAACGCCTGTCGGTAGCGGTTCCAGACACAGCCTATAGGCGTGAACCGGTTGCGCGATGTTCTTCAAGACCTGCGGGCCGATGCTCTGGAAAACGTAGTTGGTCTTGTTGCGGACCTGTTCGTAGACGCTGACGGAAATACAGACGCCACCGGGTTCCGCCAACGGCTCCAATCGAGCAGCCACATTCACGCCGTCGCCGTAAACGTCGTCGTCCGCGATGATCACATCGCCCAAATTTATGCCAATGCGGAACTTGAGACGTGCTGCTTCGTCGTGCGCTCCTTCTCGTTGCGAGATGCCGTCTTGCCAGGCGCAGGCACACTGTACGGCATCGACGACGCTCGCAAATTCGACCAGCAAGCCGTCGCCCAGCAGTTTCACGATTCGGCCCCGGTGTTCCGCAATGAGAGGCTGCAGAAACTCCTCTCTTACCGTCGTCCACCGAGCCAGCGTCCCTACCTCGTCCTCGCCCATCAGGCGCGAATAGCCCACGACGTCGGCTGCGAGAATGGCTGCAAGGCGGCGCTCCATTGATGGTCCTCCATTGGCTTGAGATTAGCGAACCGCAGCGAGTGAATCCATGCACGATGACATTCTTCGTGATTGCCGCTCCTGATTCGGGACCACGACGGCGGGCTGCTCGTTGACCACGGAGATTGAGCGTGAACGGAGGGATCGGCGCACAACGCCGGTCTGACGCGATCGACCTTGTTGCAAGTCAGTGGTTCAACGCACTCGGGCTGCAACACACGGGTCATACCGCCTCTGTGCTATTGACCTGTGCCACTGAGCGGTCCCTGATAGCGAGTTGGAGATTTGGTCGACCCGGTGCCGACAACAGATGCGAATTGAGCGGATGTCCAGCACCCTGTTTTCGCTCGAGCGGATCGTTGACGGGGTGACCTGAGAGAGCCAGGCGCAGCAATGATGGGAATTGCGAACCCATCACGTGAGCCGCGCCAACATTGCAAGAAGGAGGCGTACGATGCGCATCTTGGTGACCGGCGCCAGTCGCGGGATTGGGGCCGCCATTTGTCATCACCTCGCGGAACAGCGGCCTGGCGACGGCGGCGCACCCCTTCGCATGGCGCTTGTCGCCTCGCGGCCCTCGGCGGCACTGAATGATACGGCGGCGCGTCTTGACGCCTCTGGGGCCGAGACCCAGATTTTGACCGGTGACCTGGCCGATCCGGCAGTACCTGACAGATTGGTGAGCGATGCCCTGAACGTCTTCGGTGGTCTCGACGCTCTGGTGCTCAATGCCGGGATTGCTCCGGTTGATCGCCTGGCGGACCTAGCGCTCGAGGACTGGGAACGGGTGATGAACGTAAACCTGCGTGCGGCCTGGCTGATGGCCAAGGCAGCTCACCCCACGCTTGCCGATGCCCGCGGCCAGATCGTGACCATCGCCTCCATGTCCGGCGTCAACCCGCAACCGGGTCTGGGCGCATACAGCGTATCCAAGGCGGGCCTCATCATGCTGACGCGTCTCATGGCGCAGGAATGGGCGGTCGACGGGATCCGCGTAAACTGTGTCTCGCCCGGCATGGTGCTCACCCCGATGACAGAAGACAATTATCGCGACGAAGATTTTCGCCAGCAGCGCGAGGCCTTCTGCCCAATTCCGCGCATTGCCGACCCTGAGGCCGATATCGCCGGCGTCGTGGCCTTCCTGCTGTCGCCGAAGGCCGGCTATATGACCGGGCAGAACCTGCTCGCCGACGGCGGGCTGTCGGACTCTATCCTTCGCCTATTGCCGGCGCGCAGTGCGTAGGCCCAAATCCCGGCATATCGTTGCGAACCAGCTCCACCTGGATCGCGCGGTCGAATCTCCTCGGGTTCAGCTTTCTAGAAATTCAGTCATTTGCCCTTTGTTTCGCTCAGCCGATCCCATGTGATAGCCTAGAGAACCATGTCAAC
>JAUVMS010000462.1 GCA_030600135.1 Hyphomicrobiales bacterium
GCTGGCCTGTCACGTCTGCTTCGGCGACCGGACCAACTGGGCTCACCAGGGCCAGCGCGGAGACGCGACTGTCGAGGCTCTCGGCGCAGGCGACGGCGTACGGTCCACCGCCCGAGATGCCCATGACGGCAAAGCGGTCGATCCGAAGCGTATCGCAAAGTGCCGCCATGTCGTAGGCCCAATCGGCGAGCGCATCGTGTTTGGCAAAGGTCGAAAGGCCGTAGCCGCGACGATCCGGTGCAACGATGCGCAAGCCAAGCGCGCGGGCGGGGGCGTCGGTGGCGCGAAACTTGATCCGGGACCCGGGTGTGCCGTGAAAGGCCAAAACTGGCGCGCCGTGTGGATCGCCATACTCCGCATATCCCAGGGGTGGGCGGTTATAAAAATCCTGGACGAGATCCTCTCGCTCATGGGTTCGGCTGGCAGTCATCTGTGATCGTTTGTCGCCTCTTGTCGTTGCGTGCAGTCGATCAGGACCGCTGGATATTCCGGCAAATCCGATTGCGAAATGTGGTTGCGCGATCGCATTGACGCCGAGAAAATCCCAAAACGTCTATTGCGCTTTTTGCCGCCAGGTGAGTTGATTGCCTGGTTCAGCTGTTCCCATTGCAATGCGAGGCGCCATGAGCCGCTCCAAAATGTCCGGGCAAGTCAGTGAAGATCTGAAATCCGGCGCACTCATCTACCATCGCTATCCGAGGCCGGGAAAGATCGAGATCACACCTACGAAGCCGTTGGGCAACCAGCGTGATCTGGCGCTTGCCTATTCGCCGGGCGTGGCGTCGGCTTGCGAGGCTATTGCGGCGGACCCAGGCGAGGCCGCCGAACTCACCGCCCGGGCCAACCTCATTGCCGTTGTCACCAACGGGACGGCGGTCCTCGGTCTTGGCGACATCGGGCCGCTGGCGTCCAAGCCGGTCATGGAAGGCAAGGCGGTGCTTTTCAAGAAGTTTGCCGGATTGGACGTGTTCGACATCGAGCTCGATTGTCATCACGTGGAGACGTTTTGCGACATCGTTGCTGCCCTCGAACCGACGTTTGGCGGGATCAACCTCGAGGACATCAAGGCGCCCCAGTGCTTCGAGATCGAGGAGTGTCTGAAGGAGCGGATGCAAATCCCGGTGTTTCACGACGACCAACACGGAACGGCGATCATCGTGGGGGCCGCCGTGCTCAACGGCATGAAGGCGGCGGGCAAAGAGCTTCGCGACGTCAAGATCGTGACCTCGGGGGCGGGTGCGGCGGCGCTTGCCTGCCTCAACGTCCTGGTTAAGCTCGGCGCGCGGCGCGAAAATATCTGGGTGAGCGATATCGATGGTGTCGTTTACGAGGGCCGGGATGCGGATATGGATCGTTGGATGGCGGTGTTCGCGCAGGATACGCCTCACCGCGGCCTCGCGGATATCATCGTCGATGCGGATGTCTTTCTCGGACTCTCCGTCGGAGGAGTGGTCAAGCCCGAGATGTTGTTGCGCATGGCCAAAGACCCGCTGGTGCTGGCGTTGGCAAATCCAACTCCGGAGATCATGCCTGACATTGCGTGCGAGGCACGGCCGGATGTCATGATGTGCACCGGTCGGTCGGATTTTCCGAACCAGGTGAACAACGTGCTCTGCTTTCCCTATATCTTTCGCGGTGCGCTCGACGTGGGCGCAACGGCGATCAACGACAAAATGAAACTCGCCGCCGTTCATGCAATCGCGGATTTGGCGCACGAGGCGTCATCCGACGTGGCCGCCAAGGCCTATGGTGGTGAAACCCGTCTCTTTGGTCGCGATTCCTTGATCCCCACGCCCTTCGATCCACGGCTCATATTGAGAATTGCTCCAGCGGTCGCGCGCGCAGCCATGGAAAGCGGCGTGGCGACGCGCGCCATCGACGATTTCAAAGCCTATGACGAACGATTGAATCGTTTCGTCTTTCGCTCGGGCTTCATCATGAAGCCGGTGTTTGCCAAGGCGCGAGAGGCACCGAAGCGGGTAATCTATGCCGAGGGAGAGGACGAGCGGATCCTGCGGGCTTCGCAAGTCGCAATCGAGGAGGGTATTGCCGAGCCGGTGCTGATCGGTCGGCCAGAGGTGGTTGAACATCGGCTCGAGCGCTTCGGTTTGTCGATCAGACCGGGCAAGGACTTCGAACTGGTCAATCCAGAGGACGATCCGCGCTATCGTGACTACGTGGACACTTATCTGAAGCTCACAGGACGCAAAGGGGTGACGCCCGATCGAGCCAAAACGATCGTGCGTACGCTTACGACGGTCATTGCGGCGATCAGTATCCATCGTGGCGATGCGGATGCCATGATCTGTGGCGTCGAGGGGCGGTTCGATCGCCACCTCGGACATATCCGCGATATTATCGGTCTTGCGCCCGGGGTTCGGGATTTTTCGACCGTCAACCTCGTTATCATGTCGAAGGGAGCTTATTTCCTGGCCGATACTTATGTCTCGCCGGACCCTTCAGCGGAAGAACTCGTCGAAATGACGATCCTTGCCGCAGATCAAGTGCGCTCGTTTGGATTGGAGCCGAAAGTAGCACTGCTCTCGCATTCAAACTTCGGGAGCTCGATGACGCCGAGTGCTCAAAAGGTGCGCGAGGCGCTCGCGCTTTTGCACGAACAGGCGCCGGAACTGGAAGTCGAAGGCGAAATGCATGGCGATGCGGCGCTGGACGAAACACTGCGGATGCGTATTTTCCCGCAGTCGCGCCTGCAGGGCGAGGCCAACGTCTTGATTATGCCGAACCTTGACGCGGCAAATATCTCGTATCAGTTGATCAAGACGCTCGGTGATGGTCTGTCGGTCGGCCCGATCCTTATCGGTCCGGCACGCCCGGCGCATATCCTGACACCGTCAGTCACGGCGCGCGGCGTCGTCAATATGACCGCACTGGCCGTGGTCGAGGCCGCGACGCGCACAGGCTAGCCAGCACCTGTCCTTGGAGACAGAACGTCGCATGCGCAACTCGATGCCGAGCGTCGGACCTGCGAAAACTCGTCGATCCGACGCCGGTCGCGGATCATTTCTTCTTGGCGCGGCGAACCAGCCTACGGCATGGACGGGCCTCGACTTGGCAAGACCAGCCACCGTTAACGCGGCCGCATTTTGACGTGCGACTACCGGCACGGCTGAAGCGGGCCCAATCGGTCCCGTATTCAAATCCCGTGAACCCACCCCAATCAATTGCGGCGGCCCTTTTGGCGCGTCGCTTGGTGCGGCCTTGCCCCTCGCCGGAATGGAAATGGTCGGCCATGCAGAGTTTGCCACGCTCCTTGCGTAA
>JAUVMS010000203.1 GCA_030600135.1 Hyphomicrobiales bacterium
CGATGCGGCTTCGGCACATATTCGGCGGACTTGATGTCATAGATGTCTTCAAAGAGGTGGAGCACGCCGACCTTTGCGGCCACCTGCTCGGCATGGCGCCGCGAGCCGTTGGTAAAGATAAAGCGCCTGCCCGGCAGAACCGAGATTGCGGCTGCAAGCGGTTCATTATGCTCGAGGGGTGAGTGATCGATGTCGTGGACATAATCGAGGAAGGTGTCCGGGCAGACGCCGTGACGATCCATCAACCCGGCGAGTGTGGTGCCGTAATCGAGATAGTATTGCCGGCGAATTTGGCGAGCCGCATCGGCGTCGATATCGAGCAATTCCTCGATGTAGGTGTTCATGCGCTCTGCGACCTGGACGAAGAGGTTGCTTTCCGCCGGATAGAGCGTGTTGTCGAGATCGAAGATCCAAACATCGGTCTCGCCAAAGCAGCGGCAGCTGTCTTGAGGTGCGGCGCAAGCTGTCATGCGTACTTTCCTTCGGCTCTCGTCGTGCATCGTCAATCGGGCGCGTCGCGTCAACTCCAGGACCAGACCAGTCGAGCTGCCAATGTCAGGCCGTCGTGAAGCCACTCTTGCGGGCAATCAAGGTGCCCGCGCCGTGACCGGTGAACAACTCCAGGAGCACGGCATGAGGCACTTTGCCGTTGATGATGACAACCGCCTCAACGCCGGCTTCGACGACGGAAACACAGCCCTCGATCTTGGGGATCATGCCGCCTGAGATTGTACCGTCCTCGATCAGATCGCGGGCCTCGTCCAAGGTGAGTTCTTGAATGAGCTTGCCAGCCTTGTCGAGAACGCCTTCCACGTCGGTCAGCAGGAGCAGGCGTTTGGCCGTCATGGCGGCGGCTAGTGCGCTCGCAAAGGTGTCAGCGTTGATGTTATAGGTCCGGCCATCGGCCGAGACCGCCAGCGGGGCTATGACCGGGATCAGATCGCTCTTGATGATAACCTCGACAATGTGAGGGTTCACCTTGTCCGGCTCACCCACATAGCCAAGATCGACGGCCTGCATCAGGTTCGAACTCGGGTCGACAACCTGCTTTTCCAACTTTTTGGCGAGCATCAGGCTCGCGTCCTTGCCGCAAATTCCGCACGCGCTGCCCCCTTGCTTGTTGATGGCGGCTACGATCTGCTTGTTGATTGATCCGGCGAGCACCATTTCGACGACGTCGACGGTCGCCTCGTCGGTGACCCTCAGGCCATGCATGAATTCGGATTTGATCTTGAGGCGTTCAAGCATGGCGCCGATCTGTGGCCCACCGCCATGCACGACGATTGGATTGACGCCTGACTGTTTCAACAGAACGATGTCGCGAGCAAAGCTTTCGGCGAGCGCCGAATCGCCCATTGCGTGGCCGCCGTATTTGATGACCACCGTCTGGCGATCGTAGCGCTGCATGTAGGGCAATGCTTCGGATAGGATGCGAGCCTGATTATGGGCCGTCGCAGCTTCTGACTCGTTTGCCAACCGTTTCGACATCGCGCCCTCGCGTGACGTTTGGGGGGAGCAAGATTTTCCTTAGCACATAGGCGTATCGGCGCCCCAGTCTTGGCTCAAATAAGCGTTAGGTTGGGCCCTGCCGAGGGTGTCAATCCCGCCCTGATGGGCTAAAGTCAAGTATGTAATAAGGATTCGCTCTTGGAGCTTCCGACTTTCTCGATAATTGCTCGTGGGATCGCGAAGCCTACGTTGCACTGGTGGGTGCTGCTTGCGCGCAATGAAAGGAGCGCTTGATGTCGGATGAATTTGCCGATCAGCTTGGCTGGGTTGCCAAATCGGCAAATCTCACGGCGAGCCTCAAACGCGCATACAGTTACGCCGGTCATCAGCGACATCGCATGGTGTCGGTCGAGTATCTCTTGCTCGCGTTGACGGAGGACGCCGACGCAGCAGACATACTTGCAGCCAACCGCGTTGACGTGAATAGATTGCGCAACGATGTGGCCGGTTTTATCGGGCGACAGAACGATCGTTTCGGGCCAGGCGAGGCGGTGGTACCCCGGGCGTCGGGAGAACTCAGCAAGATATTCGAGTATGCCTCGGCCGCTGCGGAACAGTCGAAGCGACCACAAATCGACGGGGCCATTGTCTTAGCCGCTCTGATCGGCGAGGGGCGAAGCCCTGCCGCGGAGCTTTTGAAATCACACGGTTTGACCTTCGAGAATGCCGTTCAAACGCTTCAGGTGCGAACGCCTGAAGCGGCATTGCCAGCTGGGTCAGAGCGTAGCGGCCAGGCCGAGGTTGGTGAACGCGTCGCGAGGTCCGGCGAAGCGCCACGAGCACCGGCGCCAGACCAAACCCCATCTATACCATCGGGCGGATCGGAGCAGCCGGTGCCGCCGAGACCAGTGCCCCAGCGTAAAACCGTTGGAAATCCTGCCCGCCACCAAGCAAAACCAGCCTTGGCGCCAGCTGCAAGTGCAGCAGCCGCGCGCAAACGACCCGTTGCCGACGACGTTTTGGCGTCGGTGCGAGAAATGCTCGATCGTGAGGATGCTGGTGACGAGCTTGCCGAACTGGACATTGCTCCGCGAGATGGCACGGTAGGCGCGCCGCAGGCACAGCCGTCGCGGTCTGAACCGCCGCGCGTGGCCGCTCGGCCCGATGGCCGTCGGGTCCACCCACCACAGCCGGAGAAAGCTGCTCCCCCTAGGCCTGTGCCAGGCTCAGGGGCACCGCCGAACCGTGGCGCGCCAGGGCGTGCTATGCCAGGCCGCGAATCCAATGCCGCGGCGCCACCACCGTTGCGCCCGGCCGACGCGGCCAAGGTCGACCATGCCGGCCTGCGACGACCCGGCCCGCCGCCTGCAGGGCTGCCTCCTCGAGGCGTTCCCCCCTCAAACCCGCCTCCTGGTGGGTTTGGCGCGCCGCAGAGGCCCCATCCGCCAGCAGGGCCGCCGCCTCAACGTACGGTGAGCGCGCCTGGTGATCGCCCTGTATTTGGAGGCGATGCGGGCGGCCCCCGGGCACCGGCACCGCAAAGCCATGGTCCTGTCAACGCCTCGCCCCCGCCCCAGCGGCCACCTCGCGGCGGACCCGCGCCTCGCCAAGGAGCACCGGTGGATCCGCGGCAGGGTCGTGGCCCGCCACCCCCAGGAGGATTGGACCAGGCTTTTGAAAGCGCGCGTCCTCCAACGCGTGACGAGGCGGGTGCGGCAGCCAGCGGGGCGGCGCGTACCAGTGCTCGATTCGAAGAAGGCATTCTCGTTGAGAACATACCGCGCGCCATGCGGGTTGCCGTGCCCGAGGCCATCGAGGTGCGGATCGCGCGCAGTGACATCGAAGTCCTGGCTGGTGGCCTAGAAGGTCGCGGCACGGTGCAGAAGCACGATGTGTTTGTGACACGAGCCATGAGCGTGCGGCTCAGGGCACCCCATGGTGGGTTCTGGATCGAAACGACGTCACCGGAAACCCAGTGGATCGAAGACAACTTGGGCCTCCTGCAGGACGATTTCGCCAGCTGGCGCTGGAACGTCGTGCCGCAGATGCGAGGACGCGCGCCGCTTCAGTTGGTGATCTCGGCGCGCACGGTGGCGCCCGATGGGATGACGGCGGAAACAGCGCTGCCCGACCAGGTGATCGAGGTCGGTGTCCGAACCAACCACAAGAAGAATATCAAGAGCTTGGGCGTCTGGGCTCTTGTCGCGTTGGCCGGCGGCATGATCGGTGCTTGGGGGCAAGAGGTTGGTGGCGCGCTTTCGCGAATCCTCGGCTTCGGATGAGCGGAGACCTCGGTTCTTTCTTGGGATATAATTGTTATGTTATATCAATACGAACAAGAAACCGTTTAACGCGCTGCTTGGAGCGCAACATGTCGCAGAGGTGGCCTCAATGAAAAGGCATCGTATGGGGTGAATCAGCTGGGTTGGCGCGGATCAAGTGCGGTCGTCAGTTGCTCCCGACATGGATGGGGCTTTGTACTGTTGCCTTGACGGCTCCCAACGCGGCCAGCATTGCGCCGGCAAAATAGACGACCAACCCGATGAGCGTTGCTAGTGAGTAGGCGACCCTGCCTTCAATCATTTGCAGCCCGAAGATCGCGAACGGCCCCAATGCGGTTAGTGCGCCAATCGTCATGGTTGAAACCGCCGCCACCGCTTTTTGAAGCGCGAAAAGCGGTGGGATGGTAAGGATAAGGCCGATCAAGACGATAAAAACGATATCCGAAAATGGAATCGCGTCCCTTCGATCAAGGCCGAGCGCGGCAACGCTACCGGCAGCAACGACATAAAGCGGAAATCGCAATCCGAAAACAGCGCCTGCTCCTACCCCGACACGGTCGAGCCGCTGGCAATAGATCAGCATCCAGGTAAATAGCGCCCCGTCGGCGATGGCGAACAGGACACCAGCAGCGGCTACAGCTGCATCACCGCGAACGAAACCCGACCAGCCCGATATCGTCACAACAACAAGGTAGACAATGCCGCAGAGCAGAATGACATTGCCCAAAGCCTCTGCCCGGTTACGCATCGGCTCACCCTCGCGAACACCGAAACGGTATGCCAGATGAGCCGTGATGGGCATGGTGCCGGCGCCAATTGTATAGGCCACCGCCGGTTCAATCAGCTGAACCGACGTCAGATATGCCGCCCATGCCAGAGTGGCAGAGACATTTACCGCAATCAGGGTCGCTGGATTTGCAATCGCTATTTTTAATTGGCGGCGCACTTTGACCGCTGTCCAGCCAACAAACGCCACGGTCGTGATTCCGAACACCAAAAAGCCAAACAAGAACGAACTCATGCGCTGGAAGAGGCTGCCGAAATACACGTACTGGACCGCTTCCAGAGCGACGAATGCCAATCCCCAAAATACACCGACCGTCGACCTATTCATGAAACCCATCGTGTCTCAGCGAAGGTGTTGAGGATTGCCAAAACGTGTCCTTAGTCCGGAAGTTTATTGCCGTGCGCCTACCGGTATCACGGCGAGCCCAACGTATTCCATGATGAAATCAAGATCCCAAGCAGAGGTGGTGGGTGGCCAATATTTGTGACACGACGCGGCACATTCTCAATGGACCACAGACGGTGTATCAGTGGCGCGCCATATCGCGAGAAATGTTCCGCTGCCCTTGAGTGATCCTCGTTCACGTGCCTCGAATGAAGGGGGCGGACCTTTGACTGCGATCCTGTCGGGCGTGGCGCTGCAGGAACTTTGGTCGTTGGTCGGCACGGCGGAAAAGGCGCTCATTGCGGTATCGCTGATGGTGGTCGTGACGGCCATTCTCGGTATGGTCACCATGATCCCCGCCACGCTCAATGAACGGCGTCGCGAGGTTGCCATATTGTGTTCCGTGGGCGCAGGCCCGAAAACCGTCATTGGGCTTTTGGTTTCGGAAGCCGCAATCTTGACGCTGCTGGGGGTGCTCGTCGGTGTGGTCGCACTTTATGGGCTGCTGCTTGGCCTACGCCCGGAGATCGATGCCGCCTATGGACTGTATCTCGACATCGAGCCGCCCTCACGCACCGAACGCCGTAAACAACACTGGGACATCAAAGAATCGCAACAAGTAACGTGTCATATGTTGCGCCTTCTGATCCGTTTGACACGAGGTTGGATCGACAGCGAACGGAGATTGGCCCGGCCAATAGCGAAGGGCGCGGTCGTGGGAACCTCAATTTTTCTTACTGATCGTAATGGGCAACGAATGGCTGAAAGTTTGAGCCCGAACATAAAAGCAAGATCATTTGAATTTGGATCATACGCTGCATGTTCTTGCTCGCGTCAGATGGGTCAACGGCCAGCTAAATTGAAAGAAATGTTGCCTTCTTGCCCGCAGCATTTGCATTGCACGGAGTGCCCAAATATAGTTTCCGCGCGTTCAGTACTTTGGGCCTGTACTCGATCCGACAATTACAAACACGTCATACTGGGAGGGTAATTTCGTGACGACCATCGCAAGAATGCTAGCAAGATTTTCGGCTGTTGTTGCCCTGTTCGCTGTCGCGACCACGGCGTTTCTTCAACCCGCTCAATCTCAAGACACGATCAAGATCGGCCTGATCGAGCCGCTATCCGGTCCGATCGCCGCTGTCGGTGTCGACGCCCTGAACTCCTTTAATTTTGCCGCCGAACAAGTCAATGCGGGTGGTGGTGTGCTTGGCGGAAAAAAGCTTGAAATCATCGGTCTCGATAACGCCATGAAGGCGGAAAAGACGGTCGAGCAGCTGAAGAAAGCCGCTGATGTGGGCCTGTCATTCGTCCTTCAAGGAGTCGGTTCGAACCATGCACTCAATATCATCAAGTTCGTCGACAAGCACAACAAACGCAATCCGGGCAAGGAGATGGTGTTTCTCAATCACTCGGCCGTCACGACCGCATTCACCAACGAATTGTGCTCCTTTTGGCATTTCCGGTTC
>JAUVMS010000053.1 GCA_030600135.1 Hyphomicrobiales bacterium
GACAAGCGCGGTGTCGTTTGGACGACCGGCTAGCTTGTGAGACGCCCACTGGCATGCGCCAGCATCAGGTAAACGCGCCCAGTCTCTGAGAGCAGGTAGCTCTGCAAAAGTTGGCCGTCGGAATTCTTTTCATCCGCCTGACGCAAAAGCTGCTCGAAGTCCAGAAGGTACCGGTTCACCGTGTGCCTGAAGACCGGTTCGGTATCATATCGCTTGCTGACTTCGTCGAACGCAACTTGTCCGCTCATTGTGTAGATTTGGCGGTCGATCATATTGCGTTCGCCACGACGGAACCGGCTCCATATCTCGGATGCCGTTCCAGGGTCCATTGCATTGGCGATTTTTTCGATGTCGAGCAGCGTGCCGGCCGCTTCGATCGAATCCGGTCCACTTCCATTGGGAATTGGCATGCCAGCTTGGCGACCATGACCCTCATCGTCTCGCGATGCGCGCGCTAGGAGATCTCCCAGCGACCAGCGGCCACGGTCATCATCAACAGATTGGCCCAAATGCCCGGTAGGCGCTTCGCTCGCAATGCGAGACTGCTCGGCCAGGTGCGAAGCAATGTTCGCGACCATTGGGTCGGTCGCCGTCCTTCGCTGCACCGTCGCCTCGTGCGGTGCTGGATCGCGGCCGGCGTCTGCTCGCTCGCTCGAAAGCAACCCCCGCCCAGACGGGATCGATTGATGAACCGGCGACGGATGCTCAGACCCGACGGCGCCATTGCCGCCAAGTCCATTGCTTCGCCCGGTCCCGTGATCCTCAATGTAAGGCGGTGCAACATCTTGTGTGTTGACGTGTTGGTCTGTGTAGTTGGCCAGCGTCTCAAGTGCCTTGATCTGGTTATCCACCGCTTGCCGCATGGCATCTGTGCTCGCCCGCGCTGCGTCCGGCAGGTCGTGAGCTTGGGATTGCAATCGCTCGCGCATATCTTCCAGTGCGCTGGCCGCCATTTCCGTGCGCACCCGAACATCCTCGGTGGTCATAGCCACCTTGCCCGACAATTCCGACAGTCGATCCGAAACCTCCTTGCTGACATAAGTGAACCGGCTCCTGAGATCGGCCAAAGTCTTCTCAGCCTCGACCTCCGTTACTGTGCGAAGCTTGTTGAGCTCGGCCAATGCCGCCTTCGACGTTTGCTGGGTGTCTTTGGTGACGGACCGCGTAACGGCAAGCGCTTTGTCTTCGATCCGATTAAGCGACTCATCCAGTGACGCAGAGTAACTGCTCATCATTCCATCGAAAGACTCGGCTCGCTCGGCGATTGACGCAAGTAGGTCTGAAAGTTCGCCGTGACGGGCCTCCAGCGTGGAATCGATGCGGAAATTCGACGATTCCAACGCATGCGCCGCCTTTGTGATTGCCTGACCTTGGTTTTCGAACCGGTTCGTGAGTTCGTGGATTTGTACCAATATCCCTTGCGAGACGTCTTTCAGCACGGCCGACTGGCCGGCTAGTCCCTCGATCGTCCGTATGGATTGCGCCGAGATGTTTTCGTTGCTCTCCTGCACCGCTCGGATACCTTGCAAGAGCGCTTGATCGAGGTCACCGGATTGACGCTCCAGCGAACTGCGAATTGCATCCGCATGGTTCTGCATGACAGCCCGCAGCGCATCCGTCTTTTGGTTGAACGCCTCGTCAATCGCCTTGGTCCGCTCGACAATCGTCGATTCCATTTGGGAACCGGCCTGATTGATTGACTGATAGAACATCTTGGCTTTTTCGGTGAGCGAGCTGTCAAAATGTTCCATCTTTTCGCCGATGGCAGCGTCCAGGGCTCGGGCCTTGTTCGAGATAGTCGACTCGAGTTCAATCAGCCGTTTGCCAAACGATTCGTTGAGCGACTGGTTTTGCTCGACGAGGATTGTCTTGAGCGCTTGGCTGCGCTCGGTCATGGAAGTCTCGACCAACTCCGAATAGTCCTCGAGCACGCCCTGGAGTTCCTGGGTGCCTTGCCCGAGCGTCGTTTCCAGGCTTCCTGTCCGCTGCGCAAGGGCGGTTTCAAGCGCCGCCAGATTCCGTCCCGCCCCTTCGACGATCTTAGTGAGGCGCGTTTGTTCGCCACTCAACTTGTCGAGGAGTGTCGGAACTTCCATCGCAATCCGTTCGTTGATGTCACCCAACGAAGCAAGCAGCGTATTGCCCTTTTCCGATACGACATGGGCGGTTTGATCGGAGGCCTCTTTGAGCGCAGTCGTGAGCTGCTGACCTGCACTCTCGATCTCGATCGAGAGATTGGACGTGGCATCTGTCAGGTTTCGTGCCGCTTGGTCGCTTGCCGACGCGATATCGCGCGACACCTGCGCACCAATCCCGCGCAGCACCTCTGAGACACGGTCGCTATTGTTAGCCAATGCGTCGCGCTCGCTGGCGAGTTCTTCGATGAGGCTGCGCACGCGTAATTCATTATCGCTATATGATCTCTCGAGGGCTGCGACCTCGTTGTGAACCAGCGCCTCGAGCTCGCCCGCGCGCCCGAGCGCGCGCGCGATCGCGTCGTTCATCGCGCTCACTTGCCGTCGTACCGTTTGCCCGAGCGAGGCGACGGACTGCTCGGCGAGCCGATCAGGCTCTGCCAGGCGAACGGCAACCTCTGTCATTGCCGACGACATGAGCTTGAGTTCTTGGGCCCGCCAGATGAGGACAGCAAGGAACCAGAACAGCGAAATTGGCGCGAGTACTGCGGTTGCGACGGCTATCGTCGCTGGTCGCCCGAGAAGCGCCGCCATCGAGGGTAGGCGCTGCAATTCGTCGCCAATGAACGCGATCCCCAAGACGCCGCCAACCAATGCCCAAACACCGGTTGCCACGGCGGCATAGAAAAACGGTCGTTTTGATGGCTGTTGGTTGAGTGCGAAGAGCAGACCACCAATCGATGGCACATCGTCGTTTGCGGCGACCCGCCCGCGTGCCGGGCCAGCTGCTCTTCTACGGCCGACGCGGCGGACCGGTTCATCGTTATCGTCCTGCAGCGTTACGCCGGACGTCGCAGTTTGCCCGTCGTCGTCGCCAGGTGCCGATTTCTGCTCTCGCGCCATGCCCCAGTCCGCGTAAGCCGGCGCTCGGCGCCGACGTCCCTCAACCGCTAAATAACGCACTTTTGGACCGGGGCACAGCCGCCTTTCACGGATTGTGTGGCCTTAATGGGCACAACTCACAGGAATCGCGACCAAAGTGGCGAAATGTGTCGACTTGAAACTCCCCCAGTCGAACAGGCAATGCTAACGCCAATTTGAGGCAAAATATAGGTGTCGAGCGGCACGAGAATCAGTATAGCCAATCTAGTTGAAACCCTGTCGCTAGTATGGTTTTTCAATGATCGGCGCCGATTGAGCACTTGGATGGTTGGGGGACAACCTGTGTATGGCGCCTCGCTCAAAGGCGTACCAAGCGCTGACTGTGACGTGTAGGTGCTTGATTGCGACAGGATTAGGTGCATTGAAAGCGCTCGTTTGGGGCGGCTGTGACATTGCGTTCGGGCTCGTCGGACGCCAAGCCAACCAACGTTTTCAAGCATCGATCTAGCGGTATTCAGCGCTTTGAAGAGGGGGTTCAAAAGCGATGGCTATGACAATCGGAGAATTTGAGGATCCGCATGAGGCGGCGCGCCAGCTAACGGAGGCACGGCCGGTCGATTTGGTGCACCTGGCACGATACACGCTGGGCGACCGCGCCATGGAGCGAGAGGTGTTGGGGCTCTACGCCGGCCAATACAGCCAAGATATTGCGCGCTTACGCGCAGCCACGAGCCTTGAGGACTGGCGTCGTGCCGCCCACACTATAAAGGGTTCTGCGCGCGGCATCGGTGCTTGGAAACTTGCTCGTGTTGCCGAGGAAGTGGAGCAGATGACCGAAGCCGATCGTATCAACGCCGGTGCAGAGGCCCTTGCCCGGGTCGAACGGGCAGGGAGCGCGGTCAAGCTCTTTATCGCGAACATGAACGCCAGCGGTTAGCACGAGCTCTTCAACTCGCGCATCGCCAGCGTTTCAAGCCAGTCGGCGGTTACCCGTCGGCAATCGGTGAGACATCGAGCAATGTCTTGCATGTGCCTCGCCTATCTGCAGGGCGCAAACTGGAGAATTGCCTCTGGCCCACGCCGCATGATTGCCATATAGAGGATGGCATGAGAGCACGCGCGAAGGCGCTCGAAGGCGGACATTGGGCACAACGAGACGTACTGGCGCGGCATTCCCCTTGAGAGAGAGCGAGCGACACGGAGGATCCGCGCCTCATGGCAAAGATCACCTTCATCGAACACAGTGGTGCCGAGCACACGGTTGAAGTCGAACCTGGCATGACGGTTATGGAATCGGCGATCAAAAACGACGTCCCGGGTATCGAGGCCGAATGTGGTGGCGCCTGCGCCTGCGCCACATGCCACGTCTATGTCGAGGATGCTTGGCGGGCGGCGACCGGAGCGCCCGAGGAGATGGAAGAGGATATGCTCGATTTTGCCTTCGAGGTCCGTGAATCGAGCCGGCTCAGCTGTCAGATCAAAGTGACCGACGCCCTTGATGGTTTGGTGGTCAGAGTGCCAGAAAAGCAATTTTAGTTCGTCGCTGTTACAAGCAATGGGAAACCATTCCATCATCGCGGTAAAAAGTCGCGTTGAATTAGGACAATTTTCTAACTATCTCCCAATCGGTGACGATTAGGGCGGACCGAACCGGTCGCCACATCGCTGATGGAGCATCGAACATGCAACAAGAGGTTTTCACGAGTGCAGCCGCGGATGGGGCGACTGCTCCCATCGAAACCCATGCCGTCATCATCGGCGCCGGGCCGTGCGCTCTATTCGCCGTGTTCGAACTCGGACTGGTCGATATCGAGACCCATCTCATTGATATTCTCGACAAACCGGGCGGTCAGTGTGCCGAGCTCTATCCCGAAAAACCAATTTACGACATTCCCGGCCTGCCGATCGTCACGGGGCAGGGCCTGACCGACCGTTTGATGGAGCAAATCGAGCCATTTTCGCCGACCTTCCATCTCAACCAACGGGTCGACCAGCTCGAGCGCCTCGCCGATGGCCGGTTTCGCCTGGTGACGGACCTTGGCCAGGAGTTCATCACCCAACTCGTCGTCGTCGCGGCGGGTGGCGGCTCGTTCACGCCGAAACGACCACCACTTCAAGGCATCGAGGGATACGAGGGTACGTCGGTCCATTATTCGGTCCGCCGCATCGAAGATTTTAGAGATCGCGAAATCTTGATTGCCGGTGGTGGTGATTCCGCGCTCGACTGGGCCCTCGCCCTACAGCCGGTCGCCAAGAAGCTGACCGTGGTCCACCGCCGCGACAAGTTTCGCGCTGCGCCCGATTCGGTCAATCGCATGCTCGCCGAGGTCGACTCCGGAGAAATGGACTTCCTGCTCGGCCAAGTAACGGCGCTTCATGGCGACAATGGTCAGCTCGAGGCTGTGACGATCCGGGCTAAAGAGGGCGAGAGCCGCTTTGAATGCGATACCATGCTGCCGTTCTTCGGCCTCACCATGAAGCTCGGACCAGTGGCAGATTGGGGCCTCAACCTGCATCAAAACCTGATCGAAGTGGACACCGAAAAATTCGAGACCAGCGAGCCAGGCATTTTCGCCGTCGGAGATATCAATTCTTATCCAGGCAAGCTCAAGCTCATCCTCTCGGGCTTTCATGAAGCCGCACTCATGTCGCAGGCAGCGCACAAAATCATCTACCCGGACCAAAAGCTGGTGTTCCAATACACGACGTCGTCGTCGAGCCTGCAGAAAAAACTGGGCGTGCGCTGACGCGAGTACTTCCGCAAAGTCGCAGCGCCGCGCCATCCTGCCTTGGCCCGCCTGTGTCGCGAATTCGCCGATGGTTTTCCCTTGACCTCATGGGACCGATCGCCGACAGGTCGAGGCCATGCTTGGCAGAGACGACATCCCCATTCCCAAACCGATGCGCACCCTCATCGCGCAACGGCTTGGCGAAATCGCCCATGACAACGACGTGCGCATCCTCTTCGCCGTGGAATCGGGCAGCCGCGCGTGGGGTTTCCCATCCCCCGATTCCGACTTCGACGTCCGCTTTGTCTATGCTCACCGGTCGGACTTTTATCTCTCCATCGACAGTCGCCACGATGTCATAGAACTGCCCATCGAGGGCGATCTCGACATCAACGGCTGGGACGTGAAGAAGGCGCTACAACTCCTCATCAAGCCTAATCCCGTGATCCTGGAATGGTTGCGTTCTCCAATCGTCTATGCCGCCGACGCCCAGGCCATGGTCGCGCTCGCCGAATTGGGTGAGCGCACCGCACATCTCCGCCCATCGACGCACCACTATCTCCACCTCGCGCAATCGCAGTTCCGTCGCTTCATTGAAGGAAAGGACGAGGTGGCCATCAAGAAATATTTCTACTCCCTGCGCCCCGCGCTTGCCCTCATGTGGTTGCGCACGCGGCCTGACGACCCGGTGCCCATGGCATTGCCAGACTTGCGGGCCGGTCTCGATTTGCCGACGAGTGTGTCGGCGTTCTTAGACGAACTCCTGGAGCGCAAAGCGCAAACCCGCGAACTTGGCAATGGCCCCCGCATCGCCCAGCTGGACGATCTCATCGCCACTGAGCTTAACACCACGCGCGATGCCGTCGGCGAGTTGGGTGCGCCACCGAGGCAGTTGACTGCGGATGCCAATACGCTCTTTCGCTCGCTGGTGAAGCAGCAGTGGTGAGGGGTCGAGGTTCGGATGACCGAATTATCGAGCACCGACCTGTCAAGTTTATTGTGCGCATAGAGAAAGTCCGTTAACATAATAACGAATGTAGAGGGTCTTTGTAAAAGGGTAGGGTGTCGTCGTGCAGAGCTATCGTTTGGGCGAAGTCTTTATAGCAGGTGGAGAGCCAACAGTTACATATAATCCGCGAGAGGACGTCGCGCTGGAGGCCGCACTGGAGGACTATCTAGACGCTCCTTATCGGATATTGAGTGTGACAGGTCCAACAAAGAGCGGCAAAACTGTGCTGTGTTGGAAAGTAATTCCTGAACAGCAACGCATTTTGATTTCTGGCGGGGATATTTCCGACGAAGAAGACTTTTGGTCTCAAATAATAGACGAATTACATGCTCCGACGCAGTTTAGGGAAACAATAGGAAGCTCACAAGATACATCTGTTCGTTTCACGGGACAAACCAAGTTTAGCTGGTTGCTACCATTTTCATTTGGTGGAAGCCGAGAACGCACAAGATCTGATGACAGTAAGACAGCGCGCACGATCGTGAGAAACGCAAAAAAAGCTGCAATTGAGGGAATTCAAGAAGAAAATCGAATTCCAGTTGTTGATGACTTCCATTATATCGACAAGGAAACCCAGCGCCGCATAATACTTTCTCTCCGTACGCCGATCTTTGAAGGTCTTCGTGTCATTTTCTTAGCTGTTCCTCACAGGGGGTTCGATGTGGAACGCGCCGAGCACGATATGGCGGGAAGAGTTGAGCAGTTAGAGGTGCCTTCGTGGAAAAACGAAGAATTAGAGCACATTGCTGAGGAAGGTTTCAAGGCTCTGAACATCGATCCAAACAGCAATATGTTCTCCCAGTTTGCGAAAAATTCCTTCGGCAATCCCAATCTCATGCAGGAGCTTTGTAGGAAAATTTGTAGTCGGAAGGGGATTCGCAAGACGTCTCCAACAACTTTTGATATCCGCATGTCGAGATATGAGCCATTTTTTGAAGAGGAAGCCAAACCAAATTACGATTTGAAGAAAATCATTTCAGATTTTAACAGTTCACGTAAAGAAAGAGTGACGAGAAAGTTGGAATTCGAAGGCAGAGAAATTGATGGTGATGTTTACAGCGTCTTATTCTTATCGATTCGAGGAATTTTGCCAAACAAGGATATTAGATTCGAAAAAATAGTCGATGAGGTAGAGGGTGTTTGCATTGATGATGCCCCTAAACCGCACGAGCTCTCTCGTGCATTAAGTCGAATGCATGAGATCGCGAACAAGGATCCTACGCGTCCGCATATTTTGGAATGGGATAGCGAAATCAAAGAGTTGCATGTGATGGATGCAAAGTTCGCATTTTTCCTTAAGTGGGGCGATCTTGATGCGATAGACCTCGTGTAGATCAGGTAACAATTCAAATTTCCTACCCCTGCCGTGCCGCCGCCTTCACGCAGGCCGGGCAGAGGCCGGTCATCTCGACGCGGATTTCGCCGACCTGGAACCCGGCCGCTTCGGCGCTGGCGCCGAGGTGGGTCTCGCAATCGCTCAAGCGAAGCTCGACGGACTTGCGGCAGTTGTCGCAGATGACGAAACCGACCGGCTCCGTGTGCCCCGCCTTCTCGCAACAGGCCAGGAACGCATTGAGGCTCTCGATGCGATGGACCAAGCCCTCGTCGCGCAGCCTGTCGAGTGCACGATAAATCGTCAACGGCGCCTTGAGCCCCTGCGTCCGCACCGTGGCAAGGTCGAGAATTTCGTAGGCCGTCAGCGGCTTCTTCGCGCGCGTCAGCGCCTTCAGCACGACGCTCTGGTTCTTGGTCAGCTTGGGTTTTGCGGTCACGGACGGTCTCCGGCTGACGGGTTTAGTGCGCCCTTGAGCGCATCGAGTGGCAACAAACTGGCAAGGAACAACAGCAACGCCGCAACGACGATCGAGGGCCCCGAAGGCGTGTCGAAATTGAGCGAGCCGTAGAGGCCGGCAATGACAGCCGCGATGCCGATCAGCGCGGCGAGAACGGCCATTTGCTCGGGGTTCGCGGCAAACCGGCGCGCCGTCGCCGCCGGAATAATCAGCAACGCCGTAATCAGGAGTACGCCAATGATTTTCATCGTCATGGCGATGACGGCGGCCATCAGGAAAATGAACACGATACGGGCAAACTCTGGGTTCATGCCCTCGGCCTTGGCAAGCTCGAAACTGGCCGTCTCCGCCAGCAGCGCCCGCCAGATGAGCGCCAGGATGGCGAGCGTGGCGGCACCGCCAAGGTAGATCACCGCGAGATCGGCTTTGGAAATCGCCAGGATGTCGCCAAACAGATAACCCATGAGATCGACCCTGAGCCATGTCATGAAGGCGATCAACACAAGACCGATGGCCAGCGCCGAATGGGAGAGAATGCCAAGTACGGCATCGCTTGATAGTGAGCCGCGCCGTTGCAGGGCAAACAGCGAAAAGGCAACTCCGCCCGCCACCACAAAAACGCCGAGCGTTACATTGATGTCGATCAGCAACGCCAGGCTGACCCCAAGCAATGCGGAATGGGCGATGGTGTCACCGAAGTAGGCCATGCGCCGCCAAACCACGAAGCAGCCGAGCGGGCCGGCAATGATCGCAACCCCGATGCCGGCAATGAGCGCGCGAGAGAAAAAATCATCAAGCATCGGCAGCGCCCTTCTCATGCACCGGCTCTTGCGCCGGGCGCCCAGCTTCGCCTCCGTCAAGCGGAATAACCTCGCCGTGGGCGCCATGGGTATGGTCGTGGTGGTGGCGATAAATTGCAAAGGACTGCGCCGCGCGCGGACCGAAGAGCCGTCGATATTCGGCGTTTTCCGCCACGCTATGGGGTGGGCCCGAACAACAGACGTGACCGTTGAGGCAAACCACTTCGTCGGTTTCCGCCATCACGATGTGCAAATCGTGCGAAATCAGTAGGATGCCGCAGCCGAGCCGATGGCGAATTTCGCGGATGAGTTCGTAGAGCGCGATCTCGCCGGAAAAGTCGACGCCTTGCACCGGCTCATCCAGCACCAAGAGATCGGGTTCACGCAGCAGCGCGCGGGCAAGCAGGGCACGCTGAAATTCCCCGCCCGAGAGATGCTGCACCTGTGCATCGGCAAAGTCCGCGAGCCCAACCTGCGCCAGCGACCGCGAAATTTCATCCTCGCCGGCCCGCCGCGTCAGTGTCAGCAAGCGGCGAACAGTGAGCGGCAGCATCCGGTCGATCGTCAGGCTCTGGGGCACGTAACCGATGCGTATGCCGGCCAGGCGTTCGACATGGCCCTCATCAAGCGCCAACAGTCCCAAAATCGCTTTCACCGTTGTGCTTTTGCCGCTCCCGTTCGGCCCGATCAGCGTGACAATCGCTCCCCGCCGCACGGACATATCGACATTGCGAATAAGCCAGCGACCAGTGCGGCGTACACCCAATCCATGTGCTTTGATCAATATGTCCTGGCTCTTCTGATCCATCATTTTCCAACGGTTTGGCACGGCGAACCGAACCGATTGCAGCTCACAATCTATACCATTATATCATTACATCATGCGAGCTCGAATGAGCAAGCCCGCCGAATCAACAAGCGAGTGCCGTTGATCTGGCCGGCGACTAGAAATGGGTGAGAGTTAGTGTGAATCGGCCAATGCAATGTTCCTGGCCTCAGGCCGTTGCCGTTATGGTGTTGGCCGCATTGGCGGTGCTTGTCGGAGCGCCACGAGGCGGCGCTGCCGAGCGCGTTGGTGTCGTTGCCTCGATCAAGCCGATCCACTCGCTCGTCGCCGGCGTGATTCAGGGTGTGGCCACGCCGCATCTGATCGTGCGTGGCGGTGGTTCGCCCCATGCCTATGCCATGAAACCATCCGACGCCCGCGCCCTTGAAACTGCAAAAGTGGTGTTTTGGATAGGCCCAGGTATTGAAATGTTTCTCGAGCACGCGATCGAGAACCTCACCGATGGTGCCGAAGTCGTAACGCTCTCAAGAGCCGAGAGACTTGTTCAGCGAAAAATCCGCGAGGACGGCCCATGGGCGCACCAAGCCCATGACGATGCCGAGAGCGGCACCGGGCAACATGAAGCGCATCGCGCCGGCGACCACGAGATCGACCCCCATGTTTGGCTTGACCCACTCAATGCCCAGGCAATGGTTGCCAAGATTGCCGGCGTCCTAAGGCAAGCCGATCCTGAAAATAAGTTGGCATACGAAGCCAATGCCAAGGCGCTAGCCAACCGGCTCGATGGCCTGATGCGCGATATCCAGGTAGAATTGGCGCCCATCGCGGAACGACCGTACATGGTCTTCCATGATGGTTTTCAATATTTCGAAAAGCGATTTGGCCTAAGGCCCATCGGCTCCGTCGTAGCCAATCCGGATCGCCAACCGGGCGCCGAGCGCATCCGCGAAGTCCAGGCAAGGATCAGGGATCTGGGAGCGGTTTGCATATTCACCGAGCCGCAGTTCAAGCCCAGACTTTTGTCAGTCGTGATTGAAGGCACCGATGTCAAGATCGGCGTGCTCGACCCGCTTGGCGCTAGTCTGCCAGACGGACCGGACCTCTACTTCGCTCTCATGCGCCGAAACGCCAAGGCATTGCGGGATTGTCTCGGCGATGGCGGCTAGCCGCACGCAAGCGACTCAACGCCTGGCGCAGCGTACGC
>JAUVMS010000458.1 GCA_030600135.1 Hyphomicrobiales bacterium
ATACCACGCGGCCAATCCAGATCAGGCCGCTCGCAAATCTGGTTATCGTCAGCATCGTCGTGGCAAAAACTGAGCGGGGCGCTTCGGCAACGAGGCGCCCTTCGCACGTTCTCGGCTTTTGTGAACTGAATGCCTTCATAGCCGACGATCTCGATCCGGTTGCCCCAGGGATCGAGAAAATCGAGGAACCGTTCCGAGACAATCTCAATTCCCAGCTCCTCCAAGACGCGACGCACCGCCTCCTTGTCGTCGACCGCCAGGCCGAAATGGCGCTCGTCGTCGGATGCCTGTTCTCGACCCTTGGAAAGCGCAATGAACTGATCGCCGAGGTCGATGAAGGCCATCGATTGGCTCTTGCCGCGGAGCGTGAATTCCAAGAACTGGCCGTAAAACTCGAGCGCTTCCTCGATATCCCCGACTTCGAGTGCGACGTGATTAATACCGACCGCGCGGGCCTTTGAAACCTTTGCCATGGCGTTGTCATCTCCTCACAGCGGCGGCCCGACGACGACCTGATCATGGTTCAAGGCGATTTCGGCCATCCGTTCAGGCGTCAATTTCCCGTTTTGGGCCGCTTCGAAGAACGCTCGAAACATTCGCTCGGTGCTACCCGCGGGAGTAAATGTATAGCGCAAACAACCGGCCTCGTGCCCAACGTTTTTGAAGGCATGGACCTCTCCGCGCGGAACCAAGGCAACATCACCGGGTTCCGCCATGATGACCTGGCCGGCGATCTCGATCTTGAATGAGCCATCAAGGATGAAAAACATTTCGTCCTGCGACTTGTGAATGTGGCGCGGCGGCCCGACCCCGGGCTGCACGATATCTTCATAGAGGGCAAAGGCGCCATTCGTGGCCGATCCCGGGATCAGGATCGCCAGTTCGATGGCGCCGGGAAAGACCAGGCGTTCGCCTGCCCCATTTGGGACGTGCAGGGTTTGCATGGGTGTTACTCCAAGTGGCGTGGGCGGCATCTGTTACGATCCGTGCTGGTGGTCGGCAATGAGCTCGGCGACGTCCGGGCCTGGGCCGATGATCTCCAGCACATTACGATCGGGATCGCGAACGAACACGGCCATTACGCCGCGAAATTCGCGCCGTCCGGTAACTGCAATACCTCCGTCGGCAAAGAGCCGTTCGGCGTCCTCGATCGCGTTGATCTTGAGGGCGACATGGGTGATGCCAGGGTACTTGTCCACTTCGTCCATGAGGACGTTCTCGCCTTGCCGCTTGGTCGCCGGTCCGAGAAGATTGAACACCAGCCCACTCGGGTGGCGCATGACGATGGGGTGTCCGGCGTCGTACCCGCCATCGATGACGACCTCGAAGCCCAGCCGTTCATAAAAGGCGATTGAGCTCTCGCGGTCGCTAATTCTGATGCCGACGTGGTCGAGCCGTTGAATATCGAGCATTGCACTGCTCCTTTGCTAGATATGGCTTTGTCGCACGATTGCCCATTTCGTCCGCGTTACCTCCCGGTTTGCAAGTGGGCATGTGCATCAAATAGACTGTTTTCCAGAAATGATAATAGCCTCACCAGAAAGCTACTGTTTCCATTGAAGGCGTAATCAATTGTGCTGGATGGGATCGATACCTTTGTGCGGGTCGTGGATGCTGGAAGTTTCACGGCCGCGGCGAACGTCCTCGGCAAATCGACATCGTACGTCAGCAAGGAGGTCTCCCGCCTGGAGGCGCGGCTCGGCGCCAGGCTGCTCAATCGCACGACGAGATCCATAAGCCTCACCGATACCGGCCGGCTCTACTACGACCGCTGCCGACGCATTGTCGCTGATGCCGACGAGGCCGCCCGATCCGTCACCGAGGCGCAAGAGCACCCCCGTGGCGTCCTCAAGTTCAGTGCGCCGGTAAGTTTCGGTCTTGGTTATCTGGCTGCCATGCTGCCGAAGTTTCTCGAAACGAACGCCGAGGTTGCGCTCGAGATTGAGTTGAACGATCGCATGGTCGACATCATCGCCGAGGGCTTCGATGTCGTCCTGCGCATTGGCCATCTCGAGGATTCAAGCCTGATCGCGCGACAGATCAACGTCTCGCACGGTGTGACAGTGGCATCCCCCACCTACTGGAAGAACCACGGCAAGCCCGGCCATCCGGAGGAACTGCAAGGCCACGCATGCATTAGCTACGCGCTCATGCGCGCCCCGAACCGATGGCGGTATCGCGACCCGGACGGCGCAGAAATCACCGTCAATGTCGAAACGCGTGTCCAGTGCAACAGCGCCGAACTGGAAGCGGCATTAGCTGTCGCCGGGCTCGGCGTAACACGCCTGCCGGAATTTGCATGCGCTCGGGAGTTGGCCCAGGGCCTGCTCGAACCTGCCCTGGAGAAATATACCGGCACGGAAATCGGCATATTCGCCGTCTATCCCCACAGGAGACATTTGTCGCCCAAGGTCCGCGCTTTCGTTGATTTTCTGGTGGCGGAATTTGGCGGCGAACTTGGTGCGGAGGACTGAGCACGTGGAGGTTGACGCTGCCCGCGCGGCTTCACCAACTCTCCGACGCGTCCTCTTGCACTCCATTATTTTCCCACCTACCCCCACCATCCACGCCCCCCAAATCCTGACGCATGCGGCCAACAAATGCTCCGCATACAATACTTAGTTTTGACTTATGTCATTGGAGAAAGAGTAATGGCACGCGAGTATTTGTGCTGTTATGACTTTAATTAATCTATCCGAGGGAGAGTCGTTATGCGTCAGTTCGTGTTACGGATTGGATTTGGACTTCTGGCAATGATGTCGACAGCGGCACTGGCCTTCGAGCCGGCACCGGAATCGGCAAGCCTCACCAAAGCGCAAAAGGGCAAATCGTTCTCACCGTACGCCTCGCGCAACTTCCCGAGCAACGTCTATTGGGGCGACACCCACCTCCATACCGCACTGTCCTTCGATGCCGGCGCGTTCGGCAATCGGCTGAACCCGAGAGACGCCTACCGCTTCGCCAAGGGCGAGCAGGTCACCGCCACGACCGGCTTTCCGGCAAAACTTTCCCGGCCGCTCGATTTTCTCGTCGTCGTCGCCGACCATTCCGACAACAGGGTGTTGTTCACCATGATCTTTGAAGGTGACCCAACCATTCTGGCGGACAGCGAAGGCAAGATGCGGTAATGGGCCAGCGCCAGGAATAACTAGCGCTGGCTGTCCTCCAAGAGTGATGGTTTGGAGACGGGGCCCGATGGCTCGGGCCCGAACATTATCGGAGGACGGTTATGACGTATTTCGCAGGGATCGACGTTTCGTTGGAACTCAGCAGCATTTGCATCGTGGACGCTGACGGCATGATTGTCCGCGAGGTCAAGGTGCCAAGCGAGCCG
>JAUVMS010000171.1 GCA_030600135.1 Hyphomicrobiales bacterium
ACGGTAAGATCGCCGAAGACGAGCTGCCGCGTCGAATGAAGCACTGGATGAAGCGACACGGTGGCGACGACACCAAGCAGGAGTAGTTGGGCCGCGGCTCCATCCACCGTCCCGCGTTGTGCTTGGAGGCAATGTTTGGCGGATGGAGCCCCTCCCATGGCGCAGTTTAGGCGCCCTGACTTTGCCGAGTATGGAAGGGCCTCAGTTGTTGCAAGGACAAGAGGTGCCAGATGTCGCTCAATTGCCCCGCAGGCATCGTTCTGTGAGCGAGCACGACGCTATACTTCTGGCCCGAACCAGCGCAGGTGACGAGGTCGCGTTTCGCACATTGGCGGGGCGCCATGGCGGCCGGGTCATCGCAATTGCACGTCGTCTGCTCGGTGACGCCCACGAGGCCGAGGATGTGGCACAGGAGGCGTTGGTACGCTTGTGGCAGCGTTCAGGCGAATTGCACGTGCCGGACGGCGGTCTTGGCGCCTGGCTCTACCGAGTGGCGGCAAACCTCAGCTTGGATCGCTTGCGGCGGCGGCGGGACGGAGATCCGAGCGCGCTGGAGCAGCTCACCGTGCCGGCCGGTCAACAACGTGAGATGGCCGAAACCGAGTTGGCACGGCGCGTCAATCATGCGCTTGAGGAAGTACCAGAACGCCAACGCCTGGCGCTCGTGCTGTTTCACTACGAGGGGATGAGCATGAAAGAGACGGCAGAGGTGATGGAAACGACGCCCGATGCGATTGAATCGCTACTGGGGCGTGGGCGGCGTCAGCTGAAGGCGCAATTGAGCGACGAGTGGCGTCAGCTGCTGCCTGAAATCGGAACTTAGGAATATTGTGCGATTGGCATATGAGATGACGAGAAAAATCCAACAAGATGCTCTGATCGAGCGATTTAAGGCTGTGCTCGATGCCTACGGCGGCGATGCCGCTCGTTGGCCGGCCAACGAGCGCGCAGAATTGCTGGCGTTGCTCGAGCGCGACCCGATTGCCCGCGCAATGCACGCAGAAGCGGAAGCCGTGGATCGGACGCTGGCGGCGGCCGCGCACTATCACCCTCCGGTCGGCAAGGATTTGCTGGAGCGGGTGACGGATGGAGCATTGGCCGCAATTGCTGCTCAATCCTCTACGGCTGAGCCGGCGCCGGTGATCAGCCTTGATGAACATCGTCAGAGGCGATCGTTCGCAAGGCCTCGACACAACAATCACTGGCAGGCCGCTGGATTGCTGGCCGCATCCTTGGTGCTCGGTGTCTACCTCGGGGCAACCGGCGTGATGGCTCCGGCCGTCGACAGCTTTACGCAGGCTGCAGGATTAACGAATTCAATCGATACGGAAACGGCCGAGCTGTCGTTTGGCGCCGAAAGCCCTCTTGAAGAGGAACTTTTATGAGCAACGTTACGCCAGATTCGACCGCGGCGAAGCGCCGGACGCCCAGATGGATCTGGGTTTTGCTGATCGGCTCACTCGCCCTCAATCTACTGATCGTCGGAGCCATTGGTGGCAGCTGGGCGCGCTATCACCGCGGTTGGGGTGGGCCGTGGGGCGGCGGTTGGCATCGCTACGGTTTCATGCGCAGCCTGCCCGACGATCGGCGGGACCGCGTTCGCGTGATCATGAAACAGCATCGCGAGACATTGCGCCCACTGCGGCGCGAAGCTCATGGTGCCTGGCGGGGCGTGATAGAAGTGTTGAAGGCCGACGAGATCGACAAGGCGAAACTGGAGCAGGCCATCGCCAGCGCTCACGAGGCCGAGACGGCGGCGCGCAAGAGATTGGTGCCAATGATACTCGAGGTTGCCGCGGTGCTCACACCCGAAGAGCGGCGACAATTCATCAAACGTTTCGAACGGCGTGGCAAACGTCGGTGGTGGCGGCGGCGCCACGACGACTGACATTATCCCCGATTGTGCGGCGTCGGCCGTTGCGGACTGTTAAAGCGTGATCATTTTGAATGGACGCGCTTCAGGCCGCGACTGCGGCCCGGCGTGCACGCCGCGCCCGCGCAGCTATGCGCCGCAGGCGCATTTGGCGTGAGCGACAAAAAACTAGACCATGATTCCAATCAAAAAGATCATGGTCTAGGATTGAACGGCGAGTTAGGCGACAGCCATCAACGGAGCACCATTGGCCGAATGGCGCGCTGCCAGCGGAAGCTCAAGTGTGGCCCTCAGTTCACGAGTATTTTCGTCGTGCGAAAGTGAGAGTTCTCTGTTGCTCAAGTCCATTAGTGAGCGGGCCAGGAGCGCGGTCACCAGACCAAGATCGCCGACCGCAGCGATGTCTGCGCAAAGTGGATCGGCATGGCGTTCCAATGCGCGCCATGCTGCGCCGATTTTCTCCGCTTCGTAGCCGTGGAAATCGAGCCGCACGGAACGCTCACTCGCCGTGAGTCTAACCTCTATCGCCCCGTCCGGCGCCATTCTGCGCGACATTGCGAGCATCAGCCCGATGATGGCCTGGCGCAGTGCGTGCTGCTCAGCAACGACCTGCAAAGCGGATGCGCGCTCCAGGTCAACTTTCAGGGTGGGGGCATTGGTGTCGTTGCCAACAGCTTGAAAACAATCGTCAAGCAGTGACCCGAGATCAATGGTTTCTGCTGCGTTCGTCGCGATATCGCCGAAGCCGTTGAGAGCGACCAAGTCTTCAATGGTCTTGAGCAACCGACGACCGCTATCGCCGATATCTGCCACGTATTCCTGGTATTTTTGATGGCCGAGCGGGCCATGCAATTCGTGGTTCATGACGTCGGCAAAACCAATGACGGCGTTGAGCGGGGTTCGCAGTTCGTGGCTGACGCTTGCCAGAAGGCTCGCTTGCAGGGCGCTGCGCTGCTTGGCGAGGGCTTCGGCGTGGAGGCTGTCGTCGGCGAGCTGGGCGAGACGCTGGGCCTGTTTTTCAAGGGCCATCCGTCGCTCCTTGAGGGCGCGCAGCTGGTCGTCTTGAATTGCATTTTCGGCGAGCGTGTCGAGCGACTGCTGGTGGGCTGACGGTCGTACACTAGCCCAAACGCTGGCGCTTCGGCCGTTTGTCACCGTCTTGCTCGGGCGCGCCAGGATCGCAACGCAAACGAAGGCCGCCGCTATTGTCGCCCAGCGCACTGCCCCGTCGAGATGCGGTACGAACGACAGCGGTGCGGCTAGGCCGACGTCCTGGGAAAGCTGAATGAACGCGCCAATGATGAAAATCGTGGCGGCGGCAGCCACGAGCGAGTGCCAAATCCAGCCTTGAATAGTCAAATCGACGCCCTGCGGGCCCTGCTGCTGCTTTGTGCCCTCAAATGCACACAGCATTCCCGCTTGGCGAACGAGCTCCGCTCGCGCCATCTCTTCCCCCAAAATTCTCGACGTATCGCTGCCCAATTTGCCGATCCAGCGCAGAACACGCGCCGAATCAGCAATACTATCTGAATGGATTACCCGCTGATTTGTCTATAGAAAACATTAAGCATGTCGTCCTACTGAGTATTTTGCGACTACTTTGCAACACTTGGGAAGCGGCCGCGTTACGTAGTATTCGGCGAAGATATCGCTTGCCATTTGGCTAACCACTCAGTCCAGCATGCGCGTCACGATCTCGTAGACGTCGCGGGACAAAACCTTGGTCTTGGCGATACGCCGCAAGATGCTTCGGGCGCTGTTCCTTCGCTTTGGCTCGAGTGCGCGCCAGCTCCGAAAGGCGCTCAGGAGACGGGCTGCGATCTGCGGATTGAAACCGTCAATCTCCAGCACTTTGTCGGCAACGAAACGATAGCCGGCGCCGTCGGGGCGGTGAAAGTTGAGCTGGTTCGACATGGCGAATGCGCCGATGAGTGCGCGAACCTTGTTCGGGTTCTTGATCGAGAACAGCGGGTGCTCGGCAAGTTCGGCTACCGTGTCGAGCGTGCCTGGCAGCGACGACATGGCTTGGAATGCGAACCATTTGTCGATGACCAAGTGGTCGTCCTTCCAGCGCCTGTAAAAATCGCTGAACGCTGCTTCGCGTTCAGGCCCGGAGATATCGGTCAAGATCTGCAAGGCAGCGGTGCGGTCGGTCATGTTTTTGGCCGACTTGTAGTGCTTCAGCACCAGCGTCTTGTCGGCCTGCTCTCTGCCGGTCGACAGCAGTGTGAGCGCGGCATTTCGCAAGGCGCGGCGGCCCATGCTTTCGGCGTCGGGCGAATACGCGCCACGCACCTGGTTTTTGCGGTATGCGCTCGTTAGGTCCTGGCGCAGTGTCTTGCCGACGAGCCGCCTAAGCTGCTGACTTGCCTGATGGATGGCGCCCGGGTCGACATCTTGGCCGATGCGCCGGGCAACGTCGGCTTCGCTCGGCAGGGCAATGAACTGGGCGCGGTATGCTGGTTCGAGTGTTTCATCGGACAGGGTGACCGCCAGCGCCCGCGCAAACGGCGCGCCACGCTTGATGCGCTTGCCCTGCATTGTCGCATCGACGTGCTGTATGACGAGTTGAGTTGCAAAGTTCTGCGCGGCTTGCCAGCGATTGAACAGATTGCCGTCGTGAGCCATGAGGAATTCGAGCTCTGGCTCGCTCAGGTCGATGTTAATCCGGACCGGGGCGGAAAAGCCGCGAAAAAGCGAGGGCACCGGCCGCTTGTCGATGTTTTGAAAACGAAAGGTTTCACGGCGTTTTTTGAGGTGCACGACACCGTCGTCGATCGACTCGTCAGAGCCAAGGATCAATGGCAGATCGTGCCCCTTGGCGTCGAGCAATCCCATCTCCATCGGGATATGCATCGGCTTCTTGCGCGTTTGACCGGGGGTCGCCGGCAATACCTGCTCGACCGTGAGTTTGGCGACCTTGCTTGCGGCGTCATGGGTCAGCTCGCAGACCAGTTCGGGCGTGCCGGCCTGGCTATACCAGCGCATGAATTGGGTGAGATCGACGTGACATGCCTCTTCGAAACAGGCGATGAACTGTTCAACTGTAGCCGCTTCGCCATCGTGACGCTCAAAATAAAGATCCATGCCTGCGCGAAATCCTTCGCGACCGACCATGGTTTGAATCATGCGGCAGATTTCCGCTCCCTTCTCGTACACCGTCGCCGTATAAAAGTTGTTGATCTCGATGAATTTTTCAGGGCGAACCGGATGAGCGAGCGGGCCGGCATCCTCGGGGAATTGATGGGCCTTCAATGTCCGGACGTCAGCGATGCGTTGGACCGTGCGCGAGCGCTCGTCGGATGAAAATTCCTGGTCGCGGAAGACCGTCAATCCTTCTTTCAAGCAGAGCTGGAACCAATCGCGGCAGGTGATGCGATTGCCAGTCCAGTTGTGAAAATACTCGTGGGCGATAACCGCCTCGATGGCGGCGTAATTTGCATCCGTTGCCGTTTCTGGAGAGGCGAGAATGAGCTTGTCGTTGAAAACGTTTAGGCCTTTATTCTCCATCGCGCCCATGTTGAAGTCGGAGACGGCGACGATCATGAATATGTCGAGATCATATTCCCGACCGAATCGGACCTCGTCCCAGCGCATGGCCCGTTTCAGACTGTCCATCGCCCAGTCGCAAAGATGTTCTTTTCCCGGCTCGACGAATATCCGGAGCAAGACTTCGCGGCCCGATTGGGTTTCAAAGATGCTGTCCACTGCGGCCAGGTCACCGCCGACCATGGCGAACAGATAGGACGGTTTCGGGAACGGATCGTGCCAAACCGCGTAATGTTGGTTGGTTCCCTGGATTTGACCGACGTCGATACGATTGCCGTTAGAGAGCAAAAAAGGAACCGCGTCGCGATCCGCTTCGATGCGCGTCGTGTAGACCGACAAGACGTCAGGCCGGTCGAGGTGGTAGGTGATGCGCCTGAAACCTTCGGCCTCGCACTGCGTGCAATAGATGCCGCGCGAGCGATAGAGCCCCGACAGCGCCTTGTTGCCCTCCGGATCGCAAACCGTCGTGATCTCGAGCGTAAAAGGGCGATTTGGCACGCTGAAAAGGATGAGGTGGCGCTTGGTGACGGTGTAATCGCTCGGGTGCAGTTTGCGGCCGGAGAGCTTGACCTGCTCGAGTGACAATTGCTCGCCATTCAGTTCAAGGGGAGCGCTCGGTGTCTCCGCCGCCGGATTGGGGCGAATTCTCAGCTTGGCGATCACGCGTGTCGCGCGCGGCTCGAGAAAAATGTTCAAATCTATTGTGTCGACCAAATAGTGCGCGGGCCGATAGCTTTTGAGGTGGATCGGGCGCGGCGTTTTGGTTTTCATGATTGGAACGGTGTCCTTTTGGCCAATGATGTCGTCAAGTCGCGGAATTGGCGGAGATTCCGCAGTTCGACGCGAGGTCGATGGCGCAGAGGCCGGCTGGCGAATTGTAGATTGCGTGCGAGTGGGTGGCACATTCGACCTCGGATGAGGCTTCGTCAAGACCCGTTGCCAATGGAAATGTGGTCATTGTCGCCACTGCTCGGTGGGGATCCTGGCGGCGCTTGAGTTCTAGATCTAATTTGTTGAGAACCAATTCTATGACAGGAGACCCTGGATATGCGTTGGCGTCGTGAAAAACTCGAGGAGGAGGCCAAGGCATATCTCGAGGCTCATCCCGAAACGATCCACATTGATGCATTCATCATCGATCTTTGCGGCAGGGCTGTCGGCAAGCGATATCCCGTCGACGACCTAGCCAAGTTGTTCTCGAGCGGCTCTCAACTTTGTGCCGCAACCTATCTGCTCGATGCATGCGGGAATTCGGTGGATCCCCTCGGCCATGGCTTTTCCGATGGCGATCCGGATGCGGACTCTTATCCTGTGCCCGGCACATTGGCGCCAGTGACGTGGGCAGGGGGTGGGCGCGGCCAGTGCATGTTGCGTTTAATAAACGCCGGGACCTGCGAGCCGGTCTGGTTCGAGCCGCGCGTGGTGCTGGAAAAGGTTGTTCGCCGTTTTGAGGAATTGCGTTTGCGGCCCGTGGTGGCGGTGGAGGTCGAGTTTTATCTGACCGATGCCGAGCGCGACGAGCGGGGCGCTCCGCAATTGCCGCGCTCGCCACGAACCGGACAGCGTGTCAGCTCGGGCAAGGTATTTGGTCTCGATGTGCTCGATGAATTTGCCGCGCCGCTCAGGGCGATTGAAACGGCGGCCGAGGCGCAAAGTCTGCCGATCACGACGGCGCTCAGCGAATATGGAGCCGGTCAGTTCGAGATCAACCTG
>JAUVMS010000018.1 GCA_030600135.1 Hyphomicrobiales bacterium
CCAAAAATGTCGTCCAGTTGTTGGCGCGAAACCTGGCGGTAGTTCGCCTGTTCCAGTAGGCAAGTCATGTATTTGATTAGGCGGCGTTTCAGTCTTGCCTGTTGTTCAGGCGTGTATTCCATGGTGCGAACCGTGTCGCGATCCGGGCTGAATGGCAGGTAGGCCTCCTTCAGCTTGAGCAATCGAATGGCATAGGTTTGGTGGCGCCATGCCGCGAGAAACTTGAAAAATTTCTGCACTGCCGCCGACTCGTTGGGCGGCCAAGCGCTTTCCCGCGTCAACCGATCCATAATCGCGAATCGCGTCAGCGGAATGAAGGTTTCTCTTTCGGTTTCAGTGCCGACAATGCCGGTGGTGTCTTCGGCCGCGACCTCGGCTCCATCGGTTACGGGCCCTCGGTTGGAGAATTCTCCCGGTTCACTTGCAACTGCGGCATCGGTATCAACGACTATGCCACTCCCGGTCCTGCTGCGTGCCTCGGCCATGCTCATGACGAAGCCTCCTTCACGCTTTGCGACATTGAATGTGGCCTGCAGCCAAGATCCAACTCGCCCCCAACAACTGACTTTTCAACGGCACGTGGCACCGTCGATACAATAGATAGGCGCTCTTTGCCCAAAGGCGCGAACGATAGTAACTGCGAGTTTGTGCCGTATTATGGCCGCCCCGAGCAAATCGATACTCAGTGCAAATTGGAACTTTCCTTATATTCGAGGATGTTGAGACGTGCAGCAATTTCTAGCTCTGGTTGCCTGTTTTCTTACTGCGCCGTTCGCAACATCCCTCCCTCAGGCAGGCGTGACAAAACTGTCAACAACACGCTTGCGCCCGGCACTCTCAAAGTCGATGACCAGCTTGTTGCCGTCCACCTCGGTGACTGTCCCAACCCCGAATTTCTGATGCATGACCCGCTCGCCGACGCCATAGCGTGCGTCATGCACCGTGCTCGAGGCCACGAACTCGCCGTCAATGGTGATGGGCCCCCTGTCCCGAACAGCTTGCGGCTTTTCCGCCCACTGTCGCTGGGCCCGCCGCCAACCCGGTGTTGAATAGCTGCTCTGAAATCCCGCCCCCGGTTTGTCAAACCTGCTGGTGCCGGGGTTGCTGAAATAGTTGCCCGGCCGCTGACTGTCCACGACCACCTCGACATGCTCTTCCGGCAGCTCGTCGACGAAGCGCGACGGTATGGCCGACTGCCAGAGCGCGTGGATTCGCCTGTTTTGCGTGAACGATATGCAGGCCCGGCGCTTGGCACGCGTAATTCCGACATAGGCGAGGCGGCGCTCTTCTTCGAGGCCGGCCTGGCCGCTCTCATCCAGCGATCGCTGATGGGGAAACAACCCCTCCTCCCAGCCGGGCAGGAACACGGTGTCGAATTCAAGTCCCTTGGCCGCGTGCAGTGTCATCAGGCTGACGCGATCGACGTCATCGTTTGTGTCGGCGTCCATCACCAGCGACACGTGTTCCAGAAAACCCTGCATGGTTTCGAATTCGCCCATGAAGCGGATCAATTCCTTGAGGTTTTCGAGCCGCGAATGGGCTTGTGGACTCTTGTCGCGCTGCCACATCTCGGTGTAGCCGGACTCGTCCAAGATCAGTTCAGCGAGTTCCGTGTGCGCCATGCCCTCGAGCATCGAGCGCCAACGCTCGAACATTGCGATCAAGCCTGCCAGCGCACGGCGCGGCTTAGGCCCCAACTCGTCGGTTTCTACGATTTCCTTGGCCGCGTGATAGAGCGGGATCGCGCGAGCGCGGGCATGGCTCATCACCTTCTGGAGGCTTGCCTGGCCCAGACCGCGCTTGGGCACGTTGAAAACCCGTTCGAACTTGAGGTCGTTGGCTGAATTGACCATCACGTCCAAGAACGCGGTTGCGTCCTTTATCTCCGCGCGTTCATAGAACCGCGGCCCGCCAATCACGCGATAGGGCAGACCGAGCGTGACGAAGCGATCCTCGAATGCGCGCATTTGAAACGAGGCTCGAACCAGGATCGCGATCTCGTTGAGGGCATGATTAGCGCGTTGCAAGCTTTCAATCTCGTCGCCGATCGTGCGGGCTTCCTCTTCATCGTCCCAGACGCCCTGAACGCGCAACTTTTCACCGTCACCGATGTCGGTATGTAGCGTCTTGCCCAAGCGGCCTTCGTTTTGTGCAATGAGCCCCGATGCCGCCGCGAGTATGTGGCCCGTCGAGCGATAATTTTGTTCGACCCGGAAGACCTTGGCGCCAGGAAAATCCTCCTCGAAGCGCAAAATGTTGTCGACCTCCGCCCCGCGCCAGCCGTAGATCGACTGGTCGTCGTCGCCGACGCAACAAAGATTGCGGTTGCCCTGTGCCAAAAGGCGGAGCCAGAGGTATTGCGCGACGTTGGTGTCCTGATATTCGTCCACCAACATATAGCGAAAACGCTGATGGAATTCGGCCAAAACGTCGGCATTGTTCTGAAAGAGCCTAAGGCATTCGAGCAGTAGGTCGCCGAAATCGGCGGCGTTCAGCTCCTTGAGACGGGTTTGATATTGCTCGTAGATTTCCGCGCCCTTGCCGTTGGCAAAAGCAAAAGCTTCGCCGGCCGGCACCTTGTCGGGCGTTAACCCGCGGTTCTTCCAGCTATCGATTTGTCCAGCGAGCTGGCGCGCCGGCCATCGTTTGGCGTCGATGTCCCCTGCCGCCAGAAGTTGCTTCAACAGCCGAATTTGATCGTCCGTGTCGAGGATGGTGAAGCTCGATTTCAGACCGACGATTTCGGCATGCCGCCTGAGAATGCGCGCGCAGATCGAGTGAAACGTCCCGAGCCAAGGCATGCCCTTCACCGCGCCGCCGACCAACTGGCCCACCCGCTCCTTCATTTCGCGCGCTGCTTTGTTGGTGAACGTCACCGCCAGAATTTGCGAGCCACGTGCCCTGCCCGTTGCGAGCAAATGGGCAATCCGGGTTGTCAGTATGCGAGTCTTGCCGGTGCCTGCGCCTGCGAGCACAAGTACCGGCCCTTCGAGCGTCTCAACCGCGGCGCGCTGCTCGGCGTTGAGCGCTTCGAGGTAGGGCGGAAAGGCATGCGCGAGCGCCCGCTCCGAGACGGATCGCTTTGTTGTGATTGCCGGCTCTTGTGATCCATCGGGCGCGTTACGCACGACGTCCACCCCGCTCGATTGCTTTCGACTCGCCGCCATGGTGCCGGATTATAGCATGACGCGCCGGGCCGGAAGTGGGCATGGTCCGACGTCCACAGGAGGTCTGACTGAATGGGCAGCGCCACACTGCAAAGCACCGCCCCGGCGGCGGCGGCCTTCAATCATTTGTGCTCTTCCACGTGCGCATCGATCAATGCGGCATTGAAAGCGTGCAACGCCGAAACATGTTCCGCCCATCCGATGACACGCCGGGTGTCGTACTCGTGCACCACCGCAATGCGCTGCTCACCAGAGCGGTCGAAGGCACGAAGTGCCGATTCCACTGTATCCGAAGGCAACAGCCAAGGCTGTTGGTCGTCCTCCTCCAATTGCGCGACTGTTTCATCTGCACCGAGCGGATTCATGAACTCGCGCACGCACAACTTTCGCATGATCTCCTTATGCGGCCCCTCTTGCAAAAAGAGCCCGCGGGTCGAGAGCTGCCAATGAAAGTAGCTCGCGCCATGCACGGCATTGGTGAGCCCGTTGGCGATCGAAACCACCAGCAGCAACGCGATGGTCATCTCATAGCCACCGGTGAGCTCGAACACCATGACGGTGGTGGAGATTGGTGCGCCAAGTATGGCACCGGCGACCGCACCCATACCAAGAATGGCATAGAGCCCGTTGCTGGAGGCGACCTCGGGAAATACCGATGCCGCGAGGATACCGAAGGCACCTCCGGCCATGGCCCCAAGATAGATTGCAGGCGAAAAAATTCCGCCCCCAAACCGGCTGGCGAGGGTAATGGACGTCGCCGCGGTCTTGGCCACCAGCAGCGCAAACAGGAGTTGGAGGCTGAGCCCCTGCTTGAGTGCGTTGTCGGTCGTTTCGTAGCCGACGCCGAGGATCTGTGGGAAGAATATTGCGATCGCGCCCACCAACAGGCCGCCGACAACCGGACGTAGCCAAAGCGGAATGTCGACGCTCCAAGCAACCCGTTCGGTCACCATCAGCGACGACTGAAAAATGATGGCAACCGCGGCACAGGTGAGACCCAGCAGTGCGAATGCCGGGAATTCCCAGTAGGACGTTATTTGGTATTGCGGGATGATGAAGGCCGGGAAATCGCCGAGATGCACGCGGGCGATCAAGGTGCCGGCGACACTTGCAATCACAATGGGCACGAATGCGCTCATGGCGAAATGCGCCAGGATCACCTCGCAAGCAAACAGCACGCCTGCGATCGGTGCGTTGAACGACGCCGAGACTGCGGCCGCGACGCCGGACGCAAGTAGCGTGCGCCGCGCGCTCGACGGCAAGTTGAAGAGATCCTCGATCGCCGAGGCAACCGTCGCGCCGAGGTGTACGACGGGCCCCTCCCGGCCAGCGCTCGCGCCGGCACCCAGAGAAATTGCGGCAATGATCGCGCTTATGAACCCGGTGCGGGTGTCGATGTTGCAGTCCCTGACCGCACGGGCCTCTATGACGTCGGCGACGCCATGTGCACGACGGCCAGGCGTAAACCGCTGCAAAATGTAGCCGACCACAAGACCGCCCGCGGCTGGCGCCAACAAGATCAACCACCAAGGCAACTCGCTTGCCGCCGAAAAGACCGTTTCCGACGCAGTGCCAAGCCAGAGCAACTGTACGAACCCAATGAGCAAACGAAAGCTGATGGCCGCATAGGCCACGCCAATGCCGATCAATAGCGCCAGGAGCCAGACAATGAACGATCGATTTTCGATGAAGGCTCTGAGGTTTGGCGCAGTCCGGTCGAACAGCAGGGTATTGACCCAAGCGATCAGATTCTTTGCGGCGAGGTTGTCACGCACCCAGGGCAGCCGAAATCGACCACCTTGCGCCAGCCCGTCGGCGGAGCGTTCTTGATCGTCTTTCTCTTGTGAAGGCTGCGTGACCATCATGAATTCCGTAAGTCGGCACGCAAAGTGGGCGAAGTACAATGAATTGGGCTTTTATCAGAATGTCGTAGTTTGGACAGAATTTAGATTTCAACAAGATATTGCTCGTGTGCTGCAGCAAAGAGGCGCACATTGCAAATTGATTGCGGGCGAACGCAACGGGGCGAATTAGCTGGCGTCGTTGTCGAATCGCCACATTATGGGGCTGCAAAGCCGTTTAAGTGGTTGTTTGTGCAATTAGAGTTATTGCACTGGTTGCAGAATTCCGGCATGCACGCTTGTTGAGGTACTGGTGGGGACAGCACCGTGACTTGGGGCGGTACCAATTGCCCACAAAAAGGCACCACGGCGTGTTAACGCTAAAATGTGGTTGCAACGAGTTGATTCGACCTATCGGCGGACGCGGTGCAACGCTCTGTGTTGCATGCCACTGGCAGGTCGAATTTATCGGCTCAAGTGCATGAACTGTGACCCACAATTGAACGGTTGGTCGAGCTGGAGGGCTTGAGACCTTGAACTCGTTCCTTCTTGCCGTTGGCGGATTTCTTGTCGTTGTGCTCTGCGCTTTGTTCGCGGTGCCACATTTTGTCGACTGGAACACCCATCGCAGTGCCTTCGAGGCCCAAGCGACCCGCCTTCTCGGTCGCGAGGTGCGCGTTGGAGGGGAAGTCAATCTCCGATTGCTGCCGGTGCCCTACATCAGCTTCGAAAATGTCCGCGTTGCTGACGTCACCGGACGTTTTGACAAGCCCCTCGTCAAACTTGAAGCCTACACCGTTTGGCTTTCCGTTCCGCCGCTGCTCCAGGGCCGGATAGAGGCTCGCGAAATGGAGTTGGTTCGTCCCCGCTTCCAGTTTGCCGTTGATGACCAAGGGCGAGGTAACTGGCAAGGTCTAGGCGGAGGCGATCCAGACTTTCCTTTTGCGCCTAAGGCCGTAGCCCTCAGGTCGGCCCAGATCCGTGACGGCGTCATTAGCCTGCGGGGATCGGGCGGACAGGTATTGCTGGCTGCCAGCAAGCTCGACGGCGAGCTTTCCGCTGGCGCGCTGCGCGGACCGTATCGCTTCCGAGGCACCGTGGCGCAGGGCGATGAACAGCGCGAGTTGAAGATATCGACGGGTCGTATTTCCGAGCAAGATGGTCTCAACTTCAAGGCCACGTTGCATGGTGCGGCGGACACCGCCACGTACGTTCTGGAGGGCACCCTGCAAGAGCGTGCAGGCGAGCTTGCCCTGGAAGGCGGGCTAACCGGCCGTTTGCCGTTTCCTGGCAAAGGTGGCAAGGATGGGGCGCCGAATGTACTCGACCTCAAGGCGACCATCGAGGCCAATACCAGTCGGTTGCGCATCGCCGCTTTGGCGCTGACTTTCGAGACCGCCGGGAAACCGCAGCTGGTGACTGGCAGTGCCGATGCTTCTTGGAGCGAGGCATTGAGCCTGTCCGCCAAGTTGCAGGCACGCTGGCTCGATCTCGATCATTTGGCCGGCGAAGGCGAACCGGTCGCGCCTTGGCAGGCCTTTCGTCAGGCAGCCAGCTTCGTTGAAAGAATTTTGCCTCGCGAGACCAAGACGCGACTCGAGGTCGTAATCGAAAAGGCCAATCTTGCGCACGCCTTGGTCGAAGATATCGATCTGCGTCTTAGTCGCGACGACGGCCCCTTGCGCCTCGAAAGGTTCGAAGTCGGGCTGCCGGGCCAGGCAAAACTCGAGATGACGGGTTTGGTGTTGTCGCAGCAAAACGGCGAAACCGGTTTCAGCGGCGATGCTGCGCTAAGAGGAGCGAGCTTGGCGCGCTTGCTCGCCTGGGCTTCTCCAAGTTGGACGCAATCGGCACCCGATGTCGAGAGCCACTTCTCAATTCGCAGCAATCTCGCTATCGACCAATCCGCAATGATCTTGCGCGACGTGTCCGGTGAGATTGCCGGGAGCACCTTTCGCGCCAACCTCAGCCAGAGCTTCGAACACGAGCGAATTTTCGATTTGCATTTTGAAAGCGATCGGCTTGATTTGCGCGATATGGGCAACGCCCGGCTGACGTTCGAAGATTTGCGGCAAGTCCTTGCGGTCGGTGACACTCAGGCCTCTGGCGATGAGGCAAACTCGCTGCAACAATTTCTTTCGCAACGCGATGCAAGTTTCGACGTGCGCATCGGCCAATTGGTTTTGAGCGAGCGCACAGTCAACGACCTGTCTGCGAATCTCCAGTTGCGCAAAGGCCATTTGAGCATTTCCAGCTTGGAGCTCGCATCGAGCGATGGCCTCGAGCTGGACATCAAGGGAGACGTCAATGGGTTTGACACCTCGCCCAAGGGCCAGCTCCGTTATGTCGCGGAAGCCCGAGAGTCGGGCGCACTCAAAGAGATGATTTCGTTTTTCGGCCTCGAGGCTTCGGACCTGGTGGGACCGCGGGTGATCGAATTTCTCGCGCCTGGCCGCGTTGCCGGTGTGCTGGAATTTGGTGCCAGGGGCCAAGGCTCGATCGATCTCTCGATTGATGGCGCGGCCGGCGGTGGGCGAACGATGGCCCAGGTGCGCTTTGATGGCAGCTTCGACGATATTGATGGCGGAACGGTTGATGTGACGGCGTCGCTGGAACACGAGGACGGTCATGCGCTTTTGGCCAAGTTCGCTCCCTCAATACGCACGCAGCCGGCAACCGACCGTGAGCGGCGGTCGGGTGGTCGTGTCGGCAACCCGCAGCCCGGACTGATATCAATTCGCGCAAGCGGCACGCCACGCCACGGCATGACATCGGTGGCCTCGTTTTCGGCAGGCGGGGTGCAAGCCAGCTATAATGGTTTGATCACAGTTGCAGGCGAGCAGGCGTCGCTGGAAGGCAGACTGACGCTTTCGGCCGCCGATGCTCGCGACGCGCTGGCGCTGGCTGGCCTTGGCGCTTTGCGGGGACAACTGATCGGGCCGCTCGGTTTTCGCTCCGACATTTCCCTCAAAAATAAGAAGCTCACCTTGGCTCGGACGCGGCTTACCGCGGATGGAACCTCGCTGAGTGGCGGTGGCACGATCGAATCCGACGGTTCGGGTTACCATATTTCGCTTCAGAGCGAGACCGACAGAGCATCGTTTGCCCAGTTGTTGGGAGTGCTTGTTGAATCTCCCGCCGAGCCCACTGTCATTCGCAACGCCCAAAGTATGGTCAGTGCGCTGGCCAATGTCGACGATGGCGCAAACCGTGAGTGGCTCTCCGACCGACCATTCGACCTTGAGCCGTTGCAAGGCATCACGGGCACCTGGCGCATGAAATTGGCGCACTTGGAGATCACCCAAGGCATGACGGTGCTCGATGCGGCGATGCTATTCCGTTTTGACGCCGACAAGATTGGCTTAGAGGATTTCGAGGCCACCGCCCTCGGAGGCCGACTGTCTGGCAAGGGCGTACTCGCAAGGGCACGAGCCGGCGCTTCATTTACGCTCGAAGCGCGGTTGGCGGACGGCAATCTCGCAGCCCTAGGTGCCCGCCAGGACGGCTTGCCGTTTGCCGAAGGTCGCGCAAATGTCGAATTCGCCGTTTTCGGACGAGGATTGAGTCCGCGCGGACTTGCGGCCGTTCTCGGCGGGGGCGGCACCGTATCGCTTTTCTCGGGAACCTTCCGTGCCTCATCACCGCTTGCCGTTGATGAAACCGTTCGGGCGGTCATTGAAGCAAAGGACGAATTGGAAGAAGGCAAGCTCGAAACCTTGCTCAGGGAAAAGCTGTCTGAAGGCGGCTACAGCTTCGAGCGCCTAACGACGGACTTCACCATTCAGGACGGCGCGCTCCGAGCGCCACCCATTGGGCTGACGGGCGATCGTGCAAATCTGAGCATCAACACTTTCTTGAACGTTGCCAAACTAGCCCTCGACAGCAAATGGGAACTAACGCCAATCACGAACGGCTCCGCCGCGCTACCTCGGGTGACCGCCGTCTACAGCGGCCGATTGGTTGAACTGGCGAGCATTGAGCCGAGAATAGACGCTGCGGCCCTCGGACGCGAGCTGACGGTTCGCAAGATGGAAGGTGACGTCAAGCGGCTCGAGGAATTGCGCCGCATCGAGCGGGGACCCGCCACTCAAGATCAAGGCGCAGCTGATCCTGCTCCTCGCCTGGATCCTGCCACCGATCTCGCGGCATCATCTGAGCGCAGCCGGATTTCAAAGCCGATCGATGGTATCGACGTTGGCGAACTGCCGAACCTGGGTTCAGCAGGTAGCGTTGAGGGTGGCCAGCGAGTCGTCAACGGCACCGTCTCCGGTTCGGTGGTCGATCAATCGTCCACTGAGCCGTCGTTGAGCGATTGGCAATCTGTCGCCGTGCCGACGCGCTCGACACGCAAACAGGTTGCTCCCAAGCGGATCGTGCCGGATCCACAAATTTCCAGGAGCATCCAGCGCAAGGCGTTGGAAGAGGAACGTAAGCAACGACGTGCGCGTCGAGCAAGAAGGCAGCGCCGGCGCAACCCGTTTGTTGATCGCTAACACCCGTGACAAGTTTCGCCCGCGCCAGAGTTCGCGTTAGAGTTATCGTTGCCAATCCCTTGGCACGACCTATCGGCGCAACTGCTCAAACACATGGACACGAATGGCGCTTGAAAGACCACACGACGTGCCGCGCTCGGTATCGATCCGTGCCACCAAGTCAGCCAATGACACATCGTCTCGCGCCGCAACCTCTTTGAGCCCGTCCCAAAACGCCTCCTCGAGCGATATCGAGGTTCGATGCCCCGCGATCGTTAACGATCTTTTCCGTGGTCGCGCCGCGATGAAGCTCGTCGTCTGTCGGGTACGATGTTGGTCGCCAATCATCACCCGGATCACGTTGCCGCCGGTTTCACCATCGTTTCAGGCCGCACAATCCGATCAAAGTCGGCCTCGCTCACATGTCCGAGCCTGAGCGCCTCGTCGCGCAGCGTCGTGCCGCGCTTGTGCGCATTCTTGGCGATCTCTGTCGCCTTGTCATAGCCAATTTCCGGCGCCAGTGCCGTCACCAGCATGAGCGAGCGCTCCGTCAGCTCGGCGATCCGCTCGTGGTTGGGCTCGATTCCGACGATGCACTTGTCGGTGAGGCTTCGACTGGCCTCGGCGATAAGGCGGATGGATTGCAGCACGTTGTAACCGATAACCGGCTTGAAGACGTTGAGCTCGAAGTGGCCCTGAGACCCGGCGAAACTAACCGTCGTGTTGTTGCCCATCACCTGACAGCACACCATGGTCATCGCCTCGCACTGGGTCGGGTTGACCTTGCCCGGCATGATGGACGAGCCCGGCTCGTTCTCTGGCAGCGAAAGTTCTGCAAATCCAGAGCGTGGGCCCGACCCCAACAAGCGGATGTCGCTGGCAATCTTGAACAAGCTGACTGCCAGGACATTGAGTGCACCAGAGACCTCGACCATCGCGTCATGGGCGGCCAACGCCTCGAATTTGTTCGGCGCCGTGACGAACGGCAGTCCTGTGATCGTCGCCACATGCGCTGCAAAACTCTCGGCAAATCCGGCCTTCGAATTAATGCCGGTGCCGACCGCCGTCCCGCCTTGGGCCAAGGCATAGAGCCGCGGCAACGTCGCGTGCACACGCGCAATGCCGTTGCGCACTTGGGTGGCGTAGCCAGAGAACTCTTGGCCAAGGGTGAGCGGTGTTGCGTCCTGCAGATGGGTTCGCCCGATCTTGATAATGTCCGACCATGCCGCCGCCTTGTCTTCGAGCGCACCGGCGATGTGATCCAGGCTCGGCAAGAGCAGATGGTGGATTTGCTCGGCGGCGGAGATATGCATCGCCGTCGGAAACGTATCGTTTGACGATTGCGAACGGTTGACGTGATCGTTCGGGTGAACCGGCGATTTCGTGCCGCGGCCGCCGCCGAGAATTTCATTGGCGCAATTGGCGATCACCTCGTTGGCATTCATGTTGGATTGGGTGCCGGAGCCGGTTTGCCAGACGACCAACGGGAAATTGTCGTCAAGTTCACCGGCAATTACTTTGTCGGCGGCCTCCGCGATGGCGTGGCCAATCCGGGCCTCGATGAGACCCTGCTCCACATTGGTTGCCGCCGCCGCCTTTTTGATGATGCCGAGCGCGCGCACCAATGCGGCGGGCATGGTTTCCGTGCCAATCTTGAAATTGCCGAGACTGCGCTGCGTCTGCGCGCCCCAATACTTATCGGCCGGCACTTCGAGCGGCCCGAAAGAGTCGGTTTCAGTGCGAGTCGTGGTCATTGTCGGATCCTCGTCCTATCGCAAGCAAGCAATCGCGGATCTTGTTGAAGTCAGGTTTCAGGGGATCATAGCGAGGTATTGTCGTTTGGAAAGATTGTTAAACGCCCGGTCGTTTCGCGATGACCTCCAGCGCCATCGAGCGCTTGAAAGTGTTTCAACGAACTGCGCCTGACACAAGGTGATGGTTAGCCGAAAATTCCGGCAAATTTGGAAGAATATTTTAATTCAGTCAAACCGCCGAAAATTTGTATCAGTACGTATCACAACAATAAGGTCCTGCTTAGTCATGGATACCTGCTGTCGTTGACTTTGCATGGTCCAGACGATGCTATGTGCACGCCGATCGCACTGAGCGGCACATTGGCGTGCCAGCGGAGCTTGTAAGACCTGAGCGGTCCAAGCGGAGCTGGATCTCCAAGGGGGACTCACTCTCTCAAACAAACCGGCGGTTTTCGCGTTCATGCGCACCAGCGGCGACAGGAACATTGGAACGCTGCTTGATCGGCATAGTGCGTTAACCGGCTAAACAAGCCAGCTTGACAGTGGGAGTTACTAGTAATGGTTTTGGTCACTAACGGTGATGAACTGAATGCGGCACTGACCAACGCCCAGCCGGGAGATGTCATCGAGCTGGCGTCTGGTGAATACGGCGATGTCACGCTCAAGAACCATGTGCTGAGCGACTACGTTACGATCAGATCACAAGATCCGAACCAACCGGCGGAATTCGAAACTCTTGCCGTCAAACTGTCCAGTCATCTGCGCTTTGAAAACATTCAAGTGCACCACGTCCTGGAGGAAGGTGAGCCTGATTGGGTAACGGCGTTCCGGGTCGACAAGAGCGATCATATTCAGGTTGTCGACTCATTGATCTATGGCCACGACGACGGCATTAACACCAATGACGGTCAAGGTTTTCTGGCTCTCGATTCAAGTTATATTCTGCTCGAGGGCAACGAGTTTCACGACCTCAAGTCCGGCGCAAGTTTTGGCCGCAGTGAAGAGGTGGAAGTTCGCGATAACTCGTTCCATGACTTACGCGCCGACGGCGTGATGTTCGGCAGCGTCTCCCACGTGGTCATCGAGGACAACACGTTCACGAGTTTTCATCCCGCCGCGGGCGATCATCCCGACATGATCCAGTTCTGGAACAACGGTGCCGTCCAGGATATGGAAGACGTTGTCATCCGCAACAACGACCTGCTCAAGGGCGACGGCGATAATGTCCAAGGGATATTCATCCAGGGCGTGCCGCCCGGAGAGGTCGGGACCTTTCCCTTTGAAGCCCGTGACTTCCTCATTGAAGGAAACAACATCGATGGCGGCGCGGCGCAAGGCATCTGGGTCTACGATGTCGAGAATGTCACCATTCGCGCCAATATCGTCACAGAGGCAGATGGAGCCGGTCTAATCCCCACGATTCGCACGATCAACGCATTGGTGGAGGATAATACGGCTCCCGGCTACGACGACGTCGATTCCATCGGAACGGTTTACGGCAACAACGTTGTAACCCAGGGCGCCATCGGCGAGACCATTGTCGGAACAAGTGGCGACGATACACTTCAGGGCGGCGCCGACGCCGACACCATAAACGGCGGCGACGGCAACGATACGCTTTTTGGTCACGGCGGCGCCGACTTCATGAGAGGAGACCGAGGCGACGACGTCCTTTGGGGTGGCGATGCCAATGATGAGCTGCACGGCGGCGATGGCTCCGACGTTCTCTACGGTGGCGAAGGTAAGGACCGGCTTTTTGGCGAAGTCGGAGAGGACATTATTTACGGCGACAGCGGCGATGACATGTTGAACGGGGGATCCGGCTCCGACGAAATGCACGGTGGCGACGGCAATGACGGATTTTTCGGTGGCGGCAACGACGATCTCATTTATGGCGAGGGTGGCAATGATACCGTGTTTGGTGACAGCGGCGCCGATCTCATCTACGGCGGTGCCGGCAACGATACGCTCTACGGCGGTAGTGGAGCAGACGGGCTTCACGGCGGTACCGGCGACGACACGCTCGTCGGTGGTTCGAGTGGTGACAGCTTCGTCTTTCAGCCCGGCGACGGCAACGACGTCATTACCGACTTCTCTGCGGGACAAGGTGTCAGCGATATAATCGAAATCTACAGCAGTGCGTTTGCCTCCGCCGACGATGCCATCGCTGCTGCCTACCAAGATAGTGCCGACACTGTCATTGATATCGACCTGTCGACCAGCATCCGCCTCACAGGTGTCGACGTTTCGGAGTTAAACACAGACGATTTCCTTATCGCCTGAGCAGTGCAAGCAGCGCCGATCGTGTCGGCGCCAGTGCAAGCATGCCTCACTGTTCGTTGAACTAACCCGACGCGGCTACAACTCCAGTGTGTCGAGGGCAGCGTGATAGATGCGATCGACCAGGGCGTCCCCATCCGGATGCCATCGCCACACATGCTCCAACATAACGCCCGAGTTGATTTCCAGCACAAAGTCCTCATCGCCGACGCTGACGATATCAACCGAGCCGAAACTGGCGTTGACGGCCTTCATGGCGGCACGTGCGAGCGTAAGTTTTTGCTGGGCGTCGGCGCTTGCAGCATCGACCACGTCTGGCGCTGCCCCAAGGCCCAGATTATGCCGCCATTGCAGCATGACGACTTCACCGGTCGCGGGCGTTGCCGCGAGGTCGCAATCGAGCGCTTCGAGCGCCTCTTGCGACAACTCCAGTCGGCCTGCCTCGCGCGCTCGCGCGATCAACCCGCGCACGCTCGTTTGCCCATCCCCCGTCACCCCAGGCCGCTCCTTGGCATAGGCCAACAGGCACGCGCCCTCGAGAAGCACGAACCGGGCTTCTTGATCGATCTTGAGAAAAGGGCTCATGCAAATCGAGCGACAGGTCGTGAAGAGCTCTGTCGTATGGCGCTCCAGCTCGCTCAATGTGCGTGAGCGAAAAACCTCGCGTCCGCCTGTTCCCTCGTTGTCCTTGAGCACGACGTCCTGGCCAAAAGCCTCGAACGCTGCGAGCATCTCCGGCCAATTGCTATCGACATCGACATGCTCGAACAAGCGCGGGTGGAGGAAGAGCCGATGGACCACCGTCGCCACGCCATTGGCCGCCAGAACAGTCGAGGTTGCGGCCTTGTCATTGCAAATCTTGAGCGTCGACGAGGGATTGAGACCAAGATCATAGCCAAAGAGGTGATGCACACGTTCGCCGCGCACCAACTGCACGATCCAATCATGCGATAGGCGCTCGATGGCGATGCCGCTTGGCTCGCAGTAGCGCTGAATGCTTTGGAGAATGACGCGTTCGTGATTTTTCATTGGCATGAACCGGCGCTCTGCGATCGTGCCTATCTAGCCTGCATTGCTCATAGTGTCACGACCGTCGAGGAGGTGGCCTGACGGGTGCAGCGGAAATTCCGATTGGGCCGGTATGTTGCCGTCAGATGGGGCACCTGGCCGGAGCTGGTTGCCAGGGCGAGGCCCAGTGCTCGCGACGTGCGTCTGCGCCTTGCATCCGAACGTCCAAGCCCTTCCCGCACCAAGCTTCAAATTCGCTGGAATGAAATGCTGACTACTTTTTGCGAAAAGCGTCGAGTTCAACCACATTGGCCGGGCCGCGTTTTTCTTCATCGTCCTCGGACGTTTCGTCGTTGCCGGCATCGCCCATCACGTCGACGCTGCTCGCGGCAGCACCTTGTGCGCCCGGTAACGCGGACAGCGTCGGTGACTTGCCGTCCTCGTCCGTCAGTTCGACACCTGAGGTGATTTGCGAAGGCTGCTTCGCCGCGTCGGCCATCATTTGAGAC
>JAUVMS010000297.1 GCA_030600135.1 Hyphomicrobiales bacterium
CCGCTTACTCTTCCTCGTCGAGGCCGCCGCGCGTAAGCCGCAGGTCGCGGTGCACATAGACGCACATGATCAGCCCGAAGGCGACCATCACCGTCATCATCGCCGTGCCGCCGTAGGATACCAGCGGCAGCGGCACGCCGACCACCGGCACCACGCCCATCACCATGGCCACATTGACAAACATGTGCGAGAACACGATCAGCGAGGCACCAAAGGTGACGAGGCGCGCGAAGTGATTGCGACAGCGCAAGGCCATCCAAACCAGGATGATCAACAGGCAGCCATAGAGGGCGAGCAGTGCGAGACTGCCCAAAAATCCGAATTCTTCCGCCAGCATTGTAAAAATAAAGTCCGTATGTTTTTCCGGAATGAAATCAAGCTGGCTTTGGGTCCCATTCAAGAAGCCCTTGCCTGATATCCCTCCTGAGCCGAGCGCAATCTTTGATTGCAAAACCTGATAGCCCTTGCCCAAAGGGTCGCGCGCTGGCTCGAGGAAAGTGAGAACACGCTCTTTTTGATATGAGTGCATGTGCCCCCAAACGAACGGCGCGGCGGCAACACCGGCAACAAACACGCCGGTAAAATATATCAGTGAAACGCCTGCAAGAAACATGATTGCGAGCCCGAGGACCGCGATCAGCGAGGCCGTGCCGAGGTCGGGTTGCTTGGCGATGAGCGCAACCGGCATGACAATCAGCAATAGCGGAAGGACGAGCCAGACAGGGTGAGAAATTCGCCTGACGGGAATCCATTGATAGTAGCGGGCGAGCACCAGGACAATGGCGATTTTCATCAGCTCGGCTGGCTGAAAAGCCAATCCAGCGATTGAGATCCAACGCTTCGCTCCGCCCATCTCGAGCCCAAATAGAGCAACGGCGACAAGACATCCCAAGCACATGAGATACACTGGATAGGCAACCGCAAGCCATGCGCGGATTGGGATCGCCGCGAACACCAGCAGCACGGCCAGGCCAGCAAGCATCCGCACGACGTGACGCTTGGCCCATGGATCATATGAACCCCCGGCGACGGAATAGAGCATGGCCGCGCCGATGCCGGCGATTGCTACCAGAAGAATGACAAGCGGCCAACTGGCGCTCCACGCCCGCGCCGCCGTATCGCTTCCATGGCTGTGTTCGGTCGTGACGGTCATGCCGCTCACCCTTGCCGTTCCGAAAGGGGCTCAATGGACTTAGCCGGTTGATCGCTAGTCCCGGAGCCTGGCGGCGACGCGCTCTTATCATGCTGGAAAAGTAGGCTCATGACGTCGCGGACCAGGGGCGCGGCGGCTTTGGAACCACTACCTGCATGCTCGACGATCGCGGCCACCGAGTAGCGTGGAGCCTCCGCCGGGGCGTAGCCGACGAAGAGGGAATGATCCCGTTGCCGCCATTTGAGCTGATCGTGGCGGCGTACGCGCGACAGCCGACTGACCTGTGCCGTTCCGATTTTTCCGGCCAAGGTCACACCGGCGATCGGCAGCTGTGCCACATGCCCGGTGCCGCCGACTTCATTGACCGCAGCCAGGAGCCCTTTGTGTACCAATTCGAGTGAATTTTCTTCCAGTTCGAGCGAGCGCGGCGGCTCGAAGTCCTCCCCCTCTGCCGGCAGCACCAGGCGCGGCACGACCTCACGACCGGTCGCTACGCGTGCAGTCATGACCGCGAGCTGCAGGGGTGTGGTCAGAACAAAGCCTTGGCCGATACCGGCAAGCATCGTCTCGCCTTCCACCCAGGGCTTGCCGTGGGTGCCCAGTTTCCAGCCCGGCGTCGGAATAAGGCCGCTGCTTTGCTGCGCAAGACCGAAATCAAAACTCTGGCCGAGTCCGAGACGGCGCGCCATCGACACCAATCGATTGATGCCGAGCAATTGTGCGACGTGGTAGAAGTAGATGTCGCACGACTCGCGCAGCGCCCGATGCAAGCGCACGACACCATGTCCACTGCGCTTCCAGCAGCCGAACGTGTGCCCGCCATATTGATAGCTTCCATTGCACCCAAAGCGCGTACTCTTCGTGATCAGTCCAGCCTCGAGTCCGGCGAGCGCGGTGACCAGCTTGAAGGTCGATCCGGGCGGATACTGGCCTTGCACGGCCTTGTTGACCATCGGATTGCCGGGCGCCTTTTCGAGCGTTTTCCATTCCTTGTGGGTTAGCCCGTCAACGATCGCGCGCGAATCGAAGATCGGTGCCGACACCAGGGACAATACCTCACCGGTCACCGCATTGATTGCCGCCAAGGCCGCGTGACGCTCGCGGGCCAGGCGATTGACGACAAGGCCTTGCAACTTTGTATCCATGGTGAGGCGGATGTCTTGCCCCGATACACTCGGTATTCTCTCCAACTGCCGAATGATGCGCCCTCTGGCATCCACCTCCCACTTCACATAGCCGCCACGCCCGCGCAATTTTTTATCCATGCCATGTTCGACACCGGCCTTGCCGACCCGCACCCCGGGCAAATGTAGCGCCGGATCCCCGTCGAACTCATAGCGCTCGACAAATCCTGTGAAACCGACGATGTGACCAAACTCACGGGTGTTTGCGTAAGTGCGGCGGGCGCGAACCACCGACTGGATTCCCGGCAATTGCGGCGCCAGCACATTGATGCGCGCAAACTGCTTCCAATCGAGTTCTGCTTCGATGTCGATTGGCAGTAAGCGGCTCTGGCGCTCGGCAACGTCGACGATACGCCGCTGCTCTTCAATTGGCAGGGCGATGAGCTGACGCAAGCTGTATAGCACCTCATTAATGTCGCCGGCGAGGTCGGGAATGAGAACCAAGCCAAACTCTTCAATGTTGCTTGCCAGTGTCCGGCCATGGCGGTCGAAAATGCGCCCGCGCAACGGAGCCAGCGGTTGCAGATTGATCCGATTGCGATCGGCCAGGAGTCGAAATTTACCTGCCTGGACGATCTGAGTGTCATAGAGCCGGCTGACCAAAAGCCCCATGAGCCCGGCCTTTGCAGCGCTAAGTACCAGCGCTCGCCTCGTGAACCGTGCCCCGAGATTGGGTTTATTCGTTGTTGCGCGCACCATGCCGGCCTAGGCCTCGCTGCCTGTCAGCTCGTCTTCAGGTTTGGTGATTGCGATGTGACTCAGACCGAGCAACAAGCTCAGAATTGGATAGATGGCAGCCGCCAGCCCGGCCCCGAACAACATCGGTAAGAACGCCACGAGTTTAAGGAAATAAAGTGAGCCAACCAGCCAGGCGATGGCGGTAATCGCCAAGGCAACCAGAGAATAACTCGTCCATCGCCGCAAGAGTTGTTGCGGTTGATTTGGCTTGGCCAATTGCCGCGTCATGCCATACCCGAGGAGGAAAAGAAACGACCAAAATCCAAGCGGGCCATTAACCAGGATGTCGACCAAAAGCCCTGCAACGAACACGACCGGGATAAGCACCTGGTCGCGCGCCCGCCAAACGATGTCATGGATAACCGCGAACGCAAGTAGCGGTAGCGCAAATACGAACTCGACCGGCAGCCCCCACGGCATCGCCGATATCAAACTGGCGGCGAGGATCAGGAAACTCCGCACCACCGTACCGAGCAGCCAATAGAGCATCACCAGCACCTCTCAGGACCTGGTGCGCCGTCGGCTAGAGAAGGGGCTGTGTGGGCTGGCACCATCATTCGCCCCGCTTGGCCTCCTCGACTACCGATTGAGCGGGTGACGTTTGCCAGGCCCGAACGATGTCGCGCCTGGCACGCGGACGACGCACCTTTGTGTCAAATCTTGCCTGACCCAAATTCAGCGTGTCGAATTTAAGGACACTAACGAAATGCGCCTTGCCAGGCTGTGTGTGGGGCTGCACCCGAATTGATGTGCCCGACTGCTCGACGATGCCGACCCTAAGGCCGGCCGGCAGCAATCCGCCGTGCCCTGATGTGTAGACGGCGTCGCCAACCTTCGGCGTGTTGCCCGATGGCAAGAAATTCAGCTCTGGTCGATCGCTGTTGTTGCCGACGAGAATGCTTCGCACGCCGTTCTTGCCGACCAACACCGGGATTCGGCTATTCAGATCCGTCAAGAACAAGACACGAGCCGCCTTCTCCCCGACATCGACGATGCGTCCGACAAATCCGTCACGGTCAACCACGGCCGAGCCGCTGGAGACCCCGTTGTCGCGGCCAATATTGACAAGCGCGCTGCGCATGAACGGACCGCGACCATCGGCAATCATGCGGCCCGTGACGAAACCACGGTTGAAGTCTTTTACTCCGTTGAGGAGTTGACGGTATTCGGCGACTTGATACTCCAGGTGCATCGCCCGCGATTCCCACTGACGCAGCCGTTGGTTCTCCTGCTTCAATCTTTCGAGTTCGACAAAGAGATCGAAATAGCTCGTCAGCTGCCCGCGAACCCGGTGAAAACCGTTAGCCGGCGTCGAGGCGTGATTGACCATTGGCACGAGGAGTTCCGTGACTGATGTTCGGGTTTTGCGGACAAGTTCGTGATCGAGCCGGCTGAGCACCATCAGAGCGGCGGACAAGAAAAGGAAAATGAGCAAAAGTCCGCCGGTTAGCCGTGACTTGCGCTCGCGAGGTGGTGGCGCGGCCCCACGCGCAAAATTGTCGTCCAGCAGTACGGTCATACCACCCCCGGAATTGGACGCATCCGCTTCTGTGTCGGCTTCGCCCTTGATCGCCGAACCGCGGCAACTGACTTTGCACTTGGCGCCACCGCTCCGACACCGGATGCCCGGTTCTCGCTCATTTCGGCCTAATCAGGAAATCTTTGTATTTCTCCAGATCCGCCATCACCATGCCGCAGCCGTCGATCACACTTTTGCGCGGATCCTGCGGGCGGTGAACGCGAACGCCGATCCTACGAGCGAGTTCGACATCGATTTTGTCCAACATGGCGCCGCCGCCCGTCAGACAGATCCCGCGATCACAAATATCCGAGGCAAGCTCGGGCGGCATCCGCTCGAGCGTTCGCTGAATGCCGTAGGCAATATCTTCAAGCGGCTCAACCAAAGCCTCGGCAATATCGGCCGGTCCGAGAACAATCTCCGTCGGCAGCCCACGACGCATGTCGCGCCCTTTGATGTGGACGTCCACCCGTACGCCGTTGGCCTTGAATATCGCCGCGCCGACCTCGATC
>JAUVMS010000221.1 GCA_030600135.1 Hyphomicrobiales bacterium
AAAAAAAGACGTACTGTTTAATGGAATAACCTGTTGAAGTTACTGGCGTAATCGGCGAGGTTTGAACCTGCGACCTCTGCCTTGGAGGAGTTTGTGTCGAGTTACCTCTATAGGTCGCGATATGTGTCGCTGGCGAGTGCTTTGAACAGTTCACCGTTCCGCGATTGTCCTGCGGTTCAGGTTAGGCAGCGCTTGGGTTTGGCGCTGCCCCCCTTCGAAGGCGATCATTGATCGCCTCGCCAAGCCCGGTTTCAGGAATCGGGCTAACAGCGATAGCCTCGCCAGCCGAGGCGTCGAGTTCGCGTAACGCGGCGAAGAGATTGGCGGCGGCCTCACGTAAATCGCCTGATGGGCTCAGATTGAAAAATGCTCCCTGATGAGCGGTGCCAACCGGACCGAATGCCAACCAGGCTTCGCCAATTCCTGGCGCCGCGGCGTTGAGCCTTAGTGTCGATCGTGGCGCATAGTGGCGCGCGAGTTGACCGGGTGCCGCAGGAGCATATTTCCCACCCCTGCAAGGCTCCAGTAGCGATTGACCGAGTGCCGATTGTAGTTCGTCGCGGGTAATCGCGCCCGCGCGCAGCAGTGTGGCTTGCTGGTCGCAGACCGCAACGATCGTGGATTCCAAGCCAAGTGGCGTCGGGCCTCCATCGAGGATGAACGCTGGCGCATCACCCAAGTCCGCACAGACGTGGGCCGCGCTGGTTGGACTAACATGACCAGAACGATTGGCACTCGGCGCGGCGATTGGACCGGCGGCTTGGCGCAGGAGCGCACAAGCAACGGGGTGTGCCGGTACGCGCAACGCGATGGTCTCGAGCCCGGCGGTGGCAAGTTCGGCAATCTTGCTTTGTGGAGTTCGTGGCACCACGACGGTCAGAGGGCCCGGCCAAAAAGTCTCGGCGAGCCGTCTAGCAAGGATATTCAAATTGCCATATTGCGCAGCAGACTGAAGATCTAACACATGAATGATGAGAGGGTTGAAGCTCGGGCGTTGCTTGGCCTCATAAATCTTTGCGACCGCGAGACCACACGTGGCGTCAGCACCCAGACCGTAAACGGTCTCTGTCGGGAATGCGACAAGCTGGCCTGAGCGGATTGCACGTGCCGCTATTTCGACGGCGTCGTTTGTTGCGAGTTCAATTGGCATTTTTCGGTTCTGAAGCGGTCTCTCAATGGATTGGGACACACACAGAGCGTTTCCTCCATCCAGCTTATGTCTTAAGTTAACGGCGAAGGAAAAATCAATTGGGCAGTTGCGGCGCGTGAGCACGCTTTTGGCGTTGTTCGGAATAGACACTGTGAAGGATGGACAAGCAACATGACATACCAGGCCCCAGTCAACGACATTGCATTGGCGCTCGAAACGGCCGCCGGACTGTCCAACCTCATTGAAAGCGGCATTGCGGAGGGGGTTGATGAGGATCTTGTCAACGCAATTGTCGAAGAAGCCGGCAAGTTTGCTGCCGAAGAGCTTGCCCCGCTCAATGCTGTGGGTGATACGCAAGGCGCCTCCCTCGAAGACGGTAAAGTCAGGCTGCCCGAGGGTTGGGCCGAAATGTACAACAACTGGGCCGCAGGTGGATGGGCGGCACTTCCGTGTCCGACCGAGTTCGGCGGGCAGGGTTTGCCAAGCGTGATTTCGACCGCCGTCAACGAGATTTGGAGCACCGCAAATCTTGCCTTTTCGCTCGGCCCACTTCTGACACAAGGGGCTATCCACGCGGTGCATGCCAAGGCGACCGATGAACTAAAGCAAATGTTTTTGCCCAAGCTCGTGAGCGGCGAATGGGCCGGAACGATGAACCTGACCGAGCCACACGCAGGGACCGACCTAGGCGCTCTACGCACCAAAGCAGTGCCACAAGCGGATGGAATCTATCTGATCTCTGGAACAAAAATCTTCATCAGCTATGGTGATCACGAGATGACAGAGAACATTGCCCACTTGGTGCTGGCGCGGCTACCAGATACGCCGGCCGGCACACGAGGCATCTCCCTTTTCGTGGTGCCAAAAATCCTGATCAACGAGGACGGGTCGCTCGGTGAGCGCAACGACGTCTACTGCACGGGCGTTGAGCATAAGCTCGGCATCCATGCAAGCCCGACGTGCGTGCTCAGCTTCGGCGATAATGGTGGGGCCGTCGGATACCTGATCGGTGAGGAAAATAAAGGTCTCGCCGTGATGTTTATCATGATGAATGCGGCCCGGCTCGGCGTTGGCATACAGGGCGTGGCGATTGGCGAAGCGGCGACACAAAAAGCGATCGCCTATGCCAATGAACGCCGACAGGGCAGCACCACCCAGTCGCCTGCCGGCCAGATGGTGCCGATCGTCGAGCATCCTGATGTGCGGCGCAATCTCCTGACCATGAAGGCGCTGACCGCGGCCGCACGCGCGATTTGCTACGCTACGGCGCGCGAGATCGATATTTCCGAGCGTGCGAGCGATGCCGACGAGCGGGCCAAGGCGGCCTATCGTGCAGCGCTGCTCACACCAGTTGCCAAGGCATACTCGACTGATTTGGCGGTCGAGGTGGCGTCAATTGGTGTCCAGGTACACGGTGGGATGGGCTACATCGAAGAGACCGGCGCAGCGCAATATCTCAGAGATGCGCGGATCCTGCCCATCTATGAAGGCACCAACGGCGTTCAATCGATCGACTTGGTGACACGAAAGTTGCCGATCGAGCGCGGAGAAGTGGTCAAGGGCTTTATCGCCGAACTCAATCAGATCGTTGCGGACGTCAAAGCGTCCAACGCCCCGGGCTTCGATGTTATGGCAAACAACCTCGATGCAGCAAACAAGGCACTCGAGAGGGCGACGGTTTGGATCGGCCAAAAAGTGATGAGTTCACCCGACGAGGCCCTTGCCGGTGCGACGCCCTATCTGAGGCTGTTTGGTATCGCCAGCGGTGGTGCCTACCTTGCCAAGGCGGCGTTGGCGGCAAGCCGTAAGGCGAATGGCGCGGCAGCGGGCCCAGTTGAGCTTGCCAAGTTCTATGCCGGCAATATCTCAGTTCAAGCTGACGGGTATGCCCGGACGATTACGGACGGCGGTGCCAGCCTATTGGAAGCGCCAGCTGATATGTTCGCGGCGTCGTAGGGGGTGAGCCGAGACCGATCGGCGTAGTGGACGGCTCCACTTCGGCGAAATTTTAGGCAGGGGCGATTTTGGCTGCGAAGCAGGGAAGGTGGAGATGACGATTGACGTTGAGCGCGAAGGCGGTGTGCAGACCCTTCGCTTCAATCGGCCAGACAAAAAGAACGCCATTACAGCCGGGATGTACGAGGCGCTGGCGCAGGCGTTCGAAGGTGGGGAATGGTCGGACGAGGTTCGTGTCCATCTCATTGCCGGCACTGAGGGGGCGTTCACGGCGGGCAATGACCTCAAGGACTTTCTTGCCGCCGCGCAAAGCGGCACGCACGGCGACCAAGCACTCAGTTTCTTGAGGACATTGGCATCGATCAAAAAGCCGCTGGTGGCCGCCGTCGACGGGTTGGCCGTTGGTATCGGCACGACGATGCTGTTTCACTGTGATTTGGTTTATGCCAGCACGGCAGCCACCTTCCACACGCCATTTTTGGACCTCGGCCTGTTGCCGGAAGCCGCATCCAGCCTGTTGATGCCGCGCTCCATCGGACACCAGCGGGCATTCGAAATGCTCTGTCTCGGCCAGAAATACGATAGCGAGCGGGCTTACCAAGCGGGCTTCGTCAACGAAGTGCTGCCCCGGGACGAGTTGGAGCCCTACGCCCGCCAGGCCGCATTGCAACTGGCAGGCAAGCCACCCAAGGCCTTGGCTTTGGCGCGCGCGCTCATGCGCGGATCGCCTGACGAGGTGCTTGCACGGATCCAGGAAGAAGGGGCGCTCTTTGCTGATCGCATAAATTCACCCGAGGCGCGCGCCGCGTTCGAGGCGTTTTTCGAGAGGCGCCCGCCGGATCCTTCCAACAAGGGCGCAGCGTAGCGATCGGACCTGCCTTGTATGGACCCAATTTCGTGCACACATTATCTGTAGGGTCGGCGGCACAGTGTGATTGCTCGTCGTGAGGTTGAGCACGGCGTTGCGAGCTATCCTGCTGGAATTTGCGCCGCGAACGAAAGGTGGGTTTGCTCACGTGAATTGGGGATGTGGATACCGCCGGAAATTGTCCTGGCAAACGCTCAGAGCGATTGCAGGCGCCCTGGCTGTTGCTTTCACGGCGAGCAGTTTGATCACTTCCGCTCAGGCTGGGCTGCTCACAAAGATCTTGCGACAGACGGCGGAAACCGGCGCGGACGCCGGCAAGAAGGCGGCGCGGGGCTTTTCCGGACTGGACGGAGCCGCTCGTGTGGTCAAGGAGCTGCCGCCCGACACGCGGGGCGTTGCGGTGGCCGCCGCCGCCACGCCGGAAGGTCATTGGCGCTTTACCAATGCCGCCGGCGAAACCGTGACCGCGGCAGGGCCCGATGAAATCAAGAACGCGCTCAAGTGGCTCGCACCCGAGACGGCGGATCTGGCGAGACGCGACGCAGCCTTTTATGTCCCGGTTGAGACCGCCATAGCGCGTGCGGATGCCTTCAAGGATTTGCCCAAGAGCGCTCGTCTCTACGTCGTCTTGAAGAACAAGCCCTACCGGTTGATGGTCGGGGGTGACGGCGCTCGCTATGCCTTGGTGCGGGATCGGCTGGCTCTGGAATTGACCGACGAAAGCCTGGTGAAAGAGGCGCTCTGGCAGCTCGACCGGCCGGTGAACCGACACGCTATTCGTCTTCTATCGCTCGAGCCTGGTGGTCCCAAGGCGCTTGCTCGCACGCGCATAGCTCCAGGCGAGGGCGCGCCCTTGCCCGAGTCGATCGATCCATACGCGCTTGGCAAGGCCTTGCCGGGGCTGCGCGGCCAGACGGTGGTGGTGACCGGAGCGGTGCGCAACGACATCCTTTACTTCAAGCCCTCCAGTGGCCCGGAAGCGCGGCTGGTGATTTCCGACTTACGCAAGGCGGCGGTCGAGGCCGACGTCAATCTCGTGGTTTTGGGCGGTGCAAGCACGAGCCAACCGGGCGCCCGAAACATGCTTTGGCAGCGAGTCGAGGTGGCAGGGCTCGAGGAAGCGCTCGACAAGGCCACCATGGGCGATTTTCTCGGTGCGCTTGGATTTGAGCGTAGTCCGATCGTCGTAGGGCTCGCGAGGCACGGCAACAATCATGTGCTGATTAACGCCCAGCCACGGCCCAATCTCGCATCGCAGTTGCCGCGGGAGCTGGCATCGCGGGAGCCGGGCACGCTCGAGCGCATGTTCACGGAGGTCGTCTCATCGGTCCTTGGTAACGTCGCAACCCATGGTGTCGCGGCGGCGCTCAGGAGTTCGAGTTATGAAAAGGAACTGCGGCAACGAATTGTTCCGGGCGTGCCGTCGGACTATCAATTTATCTACTTGGGATTTCTCGTCTTCGGCCTGTTCGGTCTACCTATGGCACTGGCGTGGTGGCGCCGCCTATGGCCGCTTCCTGCCGCCAGCAGCCATGGCTCGACGGTCTCGTTGGTGTTTTATGGGTCGGGCCGTTTGTTGCTTTTCGTTCTGTTGTTCTTGCCCTTGGTGGCACTGGTTGCAACGCCAGCACACCTGATCAAGAGGGCCTGGGATTTTGTCACTGCGCCATTTCGCTGGTTCGGTCGAGGGGCCACGTAGGACCTACATTGCGTCTGCTCGAGGGATGGACCATTGTGGCGGTGGTTTCGAGGTGAGCGGAGCAAAGCAATGGCGTCACTTGCAGGCAAGACAATCTTTATCACCGGCGGCAGCCGCGGGATCGGGCTCGCCATAGCACTCCGCGCCGCGCGTGACGGCGCCAACGTTGCCATCGCCGCCAAAACGGCCGAGCCGCATCCAAAACTGCCTGGCACGATCTACACCAGCGCTGAGGAGATCGAGGAGGCCGGCGGCAAAGCCTTGCCCATCGTCTGCGACATCCGCGATGAGGCGCAAACCAAGGCCGCGATCGAAAAGACCACCGAAACTTTTGGTGGCATCGACATCTGCATCAACAATGCGAGCGCCATCCAACTGACGCCCACCGAGCAGACGGACATGAAGCGCTTCGATCTCATGCACCAAGTCAACACGCGCGGCAC
>JAUVMS010000387.1 GCA_030600135.1 Hyphomicrobiales bacterium
CAGATGACCGGCTTCCTGATGAATGCATCGATCAGCTATGACGTCGCGTTTGATCGAATTGAGGCCACAGACGGCAACGTCATAAATCTCTACGCCGTTTATCCGCTGTACACCGAGGAAATGGATTTCAAGCTCAACAAAGGCAGCGACGCGCTGATGGATCGCTTGGCCGCCGCCGAGATCAACGAAATCTATCGGCCCAACCGTGCCAACGTGGCTGTCCGGAAAAAATTCCTAGGACTGTTCTAGCTCGCACTGAATGTCATTGAGATACGCGTGGGCAAATCTGCCGCCTAGTGCTTTTCGCGGACCCGTACCACCACGTCGACACTGACGATTTCCATGCCTTCAGGCGCCTGCGGGTAGCCGACGATCTCCATCTCGTCGTTGGGGACGTCGATCAATCTGGTGTTGTTTTCGCAATAAAAGTGATGGTGGTTGGAGGTATTGGTGTCGAAATAGGTTTTGGAGCCGTCGACCGGCACCGCTCTGAGCAATCCGACGGCCGTGAACTGATGGAGCGTATTGTAAACCGTGGCCAAAGAGACTGGGACATGCGCACGCAACGCCTCTTCATGCAGCAATTCAGCCGTCACGTGACGGTGTCCGCTGGCGAACAGAAGGTCGCCCAAGGCCTTGCGTTGACGCGTCGGCCGCAGTCCAGCCTGGCGCAGTTTACCGACAATGTTGTGGTTGTCCCGCAGTTCAGCCATAGCCCAATCGAATCTGCCAATTTCAGCTTCGCTCGCCCGGCGCTCGCTATCGCATGAGAGCGGACAATTCTCGGGCGGTTCGCAAGAGCATACCTCTTGCTATCATGAGCCAATATACGAAGTTCGACCTGTGCTCGCAATGCCTGCAACTTCCGTCGGTAAACTGTCGCAATTATCGTGGCACCTGTGGTTCGCGACCCTTTTGATGGCGCCACGACTGTGATAGGACCCCTGATCAGGTTTAGGAAAATCGTTTGAATATAGTGGACACAATGAGGCCATGGCGGAGCGGCAACCTAGTTTTGAGTATGAGGACCTACTTTCCTGCGCGCGGGGTGAACTTTTCGGCAAGGGCAATGCCCAACTCCCGTTGCCCCCGATGCTGATGTTCGATCGAATTGGCACGATCAGCGAAGCGGGTGGGGCAAACGACAAGGGCCTGGTTGTGGCCGAGTTGGCGATCCGGCCAGACCTCTGGTTTTTCGAGTGTCACTTCAAGGGAGACCCTGTTATGCCCGGCTGTCTAGGGCTCGATGCGCTCTGGCAGTTGCTCGGCTTTTTCCTAGGCTGGCTCGGCGCGCCCGGTCGCGGCCGTGCACTCGCGGTTGGCGAGGTGAAATTTTCGGGCATGGTTCTGCCAAGTGTGAGTAAGGTGGAATACATCATCGACCTGAAGCGCGTAATTCGGCGAAGGCTGACACTTGGCATCGGTGATGGTCAGGTTAGAGCCGATGGCGAAGTCATATACACCGCAAAGGACTTGCGTGTAGGTTTGTTTGAAAGCGATGCCGATGACGGCACCGCAGCGACGGCGTGACCCACCGTGACCAGCTCTGCGCAACAATATTTCGACGACGGCGCATTCTCGCGCCAAAGGCTTTAGGGGTTCTTGAATGAGACGTGTCGCTGTTACCGGCATGGGGATCGTCTCCAGCATTGGCAACAATCCTGAAGAGGTGGTCACATCCTTGCGTGAAGCGCGCTCGGGTATCGTCCGTGCCGAGCGTTACGCCGAGCTTGGCTTTCGCAGCCAGGTGCACGGCGCGCCAACTCTCGATTGGACGCAGATGCTGGACCGCAAGGTCCGGCGTTTCATGGAGGCCGGCTCGGCTTGGAATTATATCGCAATGCAGCAGGCGATTGAGAATTCAGGCCTGGAGCCGAACGAGATCTCCAACGAGCGCACCGGTATCATCATGGGCTCGGGCGGACCCTCGACCAGCGCCATTGTCGCCGCGGCAGATACGACCCGCGAGCGCGGTCCGAAAAAGGTCGGCCCGTTCGAGGTGCCAAAAGGTATGAGCAGCACGGCCTCGGCCACCCTCGCGGTACCCTTTAGCATCAAAGGGGTCAATTATTCGATCTCGTCGGCCTGCTCCACATCGTCCCATTGTGTTGGCAATGCCTCGGAGCTGATCGCCTGGGGCAAGCAGGACATCATCTTCGCCGGCGGTTCCGAGCAGCTCCATTGGACCCTTTCGGTGCTGTTCGACGGCATGAACGCCATGTCGTCGAAGTTCAACGACACACCCGCCACGTCAAGCCGGGCCTACGACATCAACCGAGACGGTTTTGTGATCGCAGGCGGTGCTGGGGTTCTGGTGCTTGAAGAACTCGAGCATGCTAAGGCACGCGGCGCCAAGATCTACGCCGAAGTGGTGGGCTACGGCGCCACATCGGACGGTTATGACATGGTTCAGCCGTCGGGCGAGGGCGCGGCACGGTGCATGCGTCAAGCCATGGCAGGTCTTGATTGCAAGATTGACTACATCAACCCTCATGCCACATCGACACCGATCGGCGACATACGCGAGATTGAGGCCATCCGCGAGGTCTTTTCGAGCGACATTCCGACCATAAGTGCGACCAAGTCATTAACAGGACATTCACTTGGTGCATCCGGAGTTCAAGAATCGATCTATTCTTTGCTAATGATGAACAACGATTTCATCTGCAAATCGGCCAACATCGAAGACCTCGACCCAGAATTGGAGGGCGTTCCGATAGCGTTGGAGCGCCAAGACAACGTCAAGCTTAACTGCGTTATGTCGAACAGTTTCGGATTTGGTGGTACAAATGCGACCTTAGTCTTCAAGCGTCTCGACGGCTGAGCAAGGTTGCGACTGCCGGGCAGTGAAGAACAGTGGATGGCAAGACGGAGCAGTGCCCGAAAAGGGCTAATCTATCTCGTGAGGGTACAAGATCAGGGGCGTGATCGGGACTGACGCAACCATGACAAAAACAGATATCGCAGAACCAGGGCCACTCATGGCCGGTAAGCGCGGCCTCGTAATGGGGGTCGCCAATGAGCGCTCCATCGCCTGGGGCATCGCGCGCGTTCTCGCAGGTCAAGGCGCAAAACTCGCCTTTACCTATCAAGGCGAGGCATTCGGTCGCCGCGCCGTACCGCTTGCTCAGTCGGTCGGCTCGGAGATCATTGTACCGTGCGATGTCATGGATCTCGCCAGTGTGGACGCGGTTTTCGACGAGATTCGCGACACCTGGGGCGGCCTCGACTTCGTTGTCCACGCCCTCGCGTTCTCGGATCGCAATGAGCTGCGCGGCCACTATGCCGACACCTCGCGAGACAACTTCGTCCAGACGATGGTCATTTCATGCTTCTCGTTCACCGAGATTGCACAACGAGCCGCCGAGCTCATGACCGATGGTGGTTCGATGCTCACGCTGACCTATGGCGGCGCGATGCGGGTCGTGCCGTCCTACAACGTCATGGGCGTCGCAAAGGCGGCACTCGAGGCGAGCGTTCGCTATTTGGCGGCCGACTTTGGGCCCAGTGCCATCCGGGTGAACGCGCTTTCCGCCGGCCCCATGCGCACGCTCGCTGGCGCCGGCATCTCCGATGCTCGTGTGCTCTTCAACTATCAGCGCGCGCACGCACCCATGCGCCGCACGCCAGAGCTGGATGAAGTCGGCGGCGCGGCACTTTATCTGCTCTCGGATCTTTCGGGCGCGGTCACCGGCGAAGTCCACTTTGTCGACTGTGGCTACAACACCATCTGTATGCCGAACCTGGATGCCCTCAAGGAACAGGACGAAGCTGCAGAGAGTTCGCACCCAAGGGCAGCTGAATAGGTGGGGATGGCGGGCCTGCTGCCCGCACCACAGGCAAGTGACGAGCAGAGACCTGCATCATGATCGGCCTTTTTGATTCAGGCCACGGTGGGCTGACGGTCTTTCGCGCACTTCTGGCGCGCTTTCCCGATGTCCGCTTTGTCTACCTGGGCGACCATGCCAATGCGCCCTATGGCAATCG
>JAUVMS010000365.1 GCA_030600135.1 Hyphomicrobiales bacterium
ACGCGTTTCACGATTTCATGCATTTGGCGGTCGGCTCTGATCAACCATGACACGATCATGACGGTTGGTGGGTTTTGGGCCGCCAGATTTGGTCTTGGCCGTCTTCGACAGCGACCTGGCAGCAAAGCCAATGGGCCGATACCGGATTCAGGCTCGCCCCAAGGGCGTTGCTCATCAAAAAAATTGCAGATTTCACTGCTTTCATGTGGGCGGGCAATAAGATAGCGTCGCGCGCGCCATTCATCTCATGGGGGACCACTGGTGACTATGAAGACTATGAGCCGCCTCGAAGCCAAGCTGTCGGCCGGTGAGTTCGTCATTACGGCGGAAACCACGCCGCCTGATGCCGCCACCGAGGGCGCGGTGTTGGACAAGACCGCATGCTTGAAAGGCATGGTCGATGCCATCAACGTGACGGACGGGGCGGGCGCGCGCACCCATATGTCAGCCTTTGCGGCAGCCACCATCCTGGCGCGGCACGGGTTTGAGCCAGTGCTTCAATTCACGGTCAGGGACCGCAATAGGCTTGCCATCCAGGGAGAAATGATTGGCGCGGCGGCGTTGGGCATCAACAACATATTGTGCCTCTACGGCGACTCTGTGAGCAAGGGCGATCAGCCGGAGGCCAAGTCGGTGGAAGACATCGATAGCATCGGCCTGATCGAGACGGCGCGACTGCTGCGAGACGAGGGGTGCTTGCCATCCGGGCGCACGATCGACCCACCACCTCGGCTCTTCATCGGGGCTGCGGAGACACCGCGCGATCCAGGTCCGGACTTTAGCCCGGATAAGATCGAGACCAAGATTGCGGCGGGTGCCGATTTCTTCCAAACTCAGTTTGCCTACGACCTCGACGTGCTGCAGCGCTACATGACACGCCTCGGTGAGTATGGGATACCCGAGCGGGCGCATTTCATCATCGGTGTCGGTCCCTTGACGTCAGCCAAATCCGCGCGCTGGATGAACGACAACCTATTTGGTGTCTTTGTGCCCGAGCACGTTGTCGCTCGGCTCGAAGGGGCAAGCGACCAGGCGGCGGAGGGCCAGAGGATATGCCTCGAATTGATCGAGGGCTTCCGCCAGATCCCGGGCGTTGCCGGTGCGCACGTCATGGCACCACGGGGTGAACAGGTCATTGCGGAAACCTTGGCGGAACTTGCCGTGGCGGTGGAGTAGCAGGCTGTTGAAGAACTCGGTGAGGTCGCGATGCGAGCGGAAATTGAGCGCTGGCAAGGAGCATTGGCGCAGGCGTGGCGGGCCCCACGTTAAGCCGCCGCCCAGCGCTCAATTTCGCCGCATCCCATTGGGACACCGCGTTTTTTCGCCCCGGCCGTCGTCGCGTCGCTGGCCCCATGCACGCGCCTCGCGCAGCGCGACGCTCCTCACCGGAGGCGAAAAAACCACAGGTGTCGCGATCCACACGAGTTCTTCAGCAGCCTGCTAGAGCCCTCAGATCTTGATGGCCAGAGCGGTTACGTACATGAACGCGATGCCGAAAAGCAAACCGCTGAGAGCGTAGCGATCGAGGGCGACGCCTACCTTGGCTGCACCGCGCCCCTCTTTGCCCCGCAAAGTGTAGGCTCCGACTTCGAACAGCACCTGCAGTATGGCGCCGGCGCCTATCGCAAGTGCAAGAGCCGCCCATTGTGGTGCGATGGCGTAGCTTCCGAGCCAAATACCGAGGATCGCCGGCGCTCCGGCGAGTAGCGCAAGGCCCGCAAAAGTCATCACGGACGGTCGGTGACCAGCAAGCGGAGCGGCAATGCCGATGCCCTCCGTTACGTTGTGCACCGTGAAACCCAGCACCAGAAACGCGCCGAGACTTGCGGCTCCGGCCGCCAGCGCAGCTCCGATGGCGAGGCCCTCGCCGAAATTGTGAAGCCCGATACCGAGCGCGATGAAGGTGGCAAGGGCAAGTCCGCGCGGCGCTCCCCGCCGCCGACCGAGAGCGATCAACCCAAGCGAGGAGACCCCGGCAACGAGAACCACCATGACCGGGCCCTGAAAGGCAGGCGCCGCTCTTAGCGCTTGTTCGAAGGCATCCTCCAACATGTCGGCGAGCAGGAAGACCAGCAAGCCGCATGTGAGTGCGAGCACAAATCGCAACTCCTCGGAGCGGAGCCTTTGCAATAGGGGGAAAAACATGAGGCCGATGGCCACGGGCAGGATGCCGACAAAAAACCCTAGAATTGCCTGGGTGCGCAACCCGCCGGCCACTCCTCTCGGGGTTGCGACCGCAACCTCAATCTCATGCTCGAACGTCGCGCCGGTGTTGGTAACCAGCTTTACCACGTGGGCATCGCCTTCAACCCAAGGATAGGGAACGTGCAGCCAGGCGGACGAAAGTCGCGGCAGCTGCCCGCCGGGCGTCTGGGTGAAGCGCCAATAGGCGTCATCGACCTGAACCTGGGCAACAACCATTGGCTCGGAGCCGCCGGCGCGCACCTTGAGATGAATACCATCGTCGTCGAGGATCATCCGCTCGACGGTCAGTTTCTCGACCGGCGGCGCACTGGTCGAGAAAACCCGCAGCGGATCGGCCGCGATCAACCAAGCGCCAGCGAGGCCGAGGAGGATTAATGGCACAGCGATGAGCGCGACGACTGACCACGCCGATCGGCGGACTGGCTTTCGCTCGCTGGGCGCCATCTCGCAATCCTCGACGCTGCTCATACCGCGGCCTCCACGACGTCGAACAACGCCATCCACCCTAATTCCGCGAATTCCGATTGGTGGGCATGGAACATATACCTGCCCGTCTCGTGATCGCCGAACGAGAACTCCAAAATGCCGCGCTGCGCCTGACACTGCATGATCGTGTCGACCGTGCGAAGCGTTGGCGTCAAAGTCGTGCCGTGGTCGAAGTAGTCGAAGAAATTCGCATGCAGATGGAAGGAATTGATCGGATCGAATTCAGTGACGTTGACCAAATATATCCGCACCGGACGCGACCGAACGATGCGGATCGGGTGTTTCATGTAGTGGTGCGCGATCGTGTTGACGGCATAAAATTCGTTCTCACCATCGAAGTTGGTGTCGAAACCGTTCATGACCATCACGAATTCCTGCCACTCCTGATTCTCTGGTGTCCCCAGGAGGCGCGTTCTTGCGATATCGGCGTGCTCGGGGTGCTTGGCCGGATCGGGGTCGATGATGAACGTACCGTACATGCCTTTGTGCATATGCCGGCGTAGCGGAAAGTTATGGCAATGATAGAGGTGGCAGCCGAAGGGGGCGGCATTAAACTCGTAAATGAACTCCTCGCCCGGTGCGATCACTCCGGAACCGTTCACGCCATCCATTCTGGCCGCATGAATGCCGTGGAAGTGCATGGAGTGAGGATGTGAGCCATGATTGCGAAAGACGATGCGCAGACGCTCGCCTTCCGTTGCCCGCAACGTTGGCCCCGGCACACGGCCGCCAAACGTCCATGCGGGGAACGTGACGCCGGGCGCAATCTCAATCTCGCGGTCCTGTGCTTCGACCTCGAACGACCGCGTCACCCGTCCGTCCGCGCCTTTGCTCACATGACCGGTTTCCCACTCGGTCAATAGCTTGGACGCATCGAACCCGTTGATGGTGCCATCGACGTCGCCGATGGTGACCATGTTGCCCTGGGTATGGCGAACGCCGACGCCGCCATGACCTGATGTCGGGCCGGCAGCGCCCTGAACCGCTGCCTCACCCACGCGGCTGCCACCGGCCAGGCCGAGCCAGCCCAAGGCGGTTCCACCAGCAAGGGCGGCGCTACCGGAGAGCAGATTTCTACGATCGACGAAACGTTCCAACAAGCGTTTCATAGAGATCCTCCATCGTCGGCCAAAGCTATTGCAATTAGGAACTATTTGCAATGATGATCCGTGGAAATCCGAGGCTATCCTTTATCTTGGAGGCACCGAGGCCAGCAGGACTGCGCGGGAATGCTTGGAGGGGATCGAGCGACTACAGCGGCTAGTACCATATCTCACGAATACTGATCTGTTTTGCCGCGGCGCCATTAGCCGCCAGCATGGCGCGTGTCGCGCGGTGGTACGGGCACCGGCAGAAGCACAGGTCTCTGGAATATTAACCACTAGTCTAGAGGGTCGATAGTTAACACTCGTGCATAAACTTGCCCTTACGCACGGCAACCGGCGGAGTTATTCTGTAATGTTCGGACATTTCTTAGTGTTTGTGGTTTGTGTCCGGGCAGTTCGGGGCGACCCCGAGTCAGCTTAATATTCCTCCCAGGGAAATAGAGGTAACCTTGGGGTCGTGCGGGGTTATGAGTTGCCACTCAAATTGCCGGTGACGTTCCCGAGATTAGGATCGTCTGACCACCGCCAGCCCCAACGAGCGCCCCCGTGTTTCGTGTCGACACGGCCACACG
>JAUVMS010000015.1 GCA_030600135.1 Hyphomicrobiales bacterium
CAACAGCCAAAAGGGATTGAATATCCGCATCAACGGCCCGGTGGTAAGCGCGCCGAATGCGCTGGCCACGAGAAAACTCGACAATAGCAAACCGATGGCGGGCTGTCGGCTATGTCCTCTGGCATATCTCGAAGGACTTGCCGGGCTATGAATCGCTCGCCAGTTACGAGCCGCCTGTGATGACACGCATCCACGCCGCCGATGGTCGCCTTATCGCCGAGTATGCGCGTGAGCGGAGAATTTACGTGCCAATCAATGCGATCCCAAAGCGAGCGGTGATCGGCGCCTTCCTTTCTGCCGAGGACAAGAATTTCTACGAGCATGGTGGTCTCGATTTTCAAGGCATCGCGCGGGCGGTTTTCAACCATTTGGTCCTCAAGCAACGCCTCACTGGTGCATCGACAATTACCCAGCAGGTGGCGAAGAACTTCCTGTTGACGAGCGAGCGATCGTTCGAGCGTAAGGTCAAGGAGGCGATCCTCGCCGTACGCATCGAGCGGGCCTACACCAAGGATCAGGTTCTCGAACTCTATTTGAACGAGATCTACCTGGGGCTCAGCTCCTATGGTGTCGCCGCCGCGGCGCTCAACTACTACGGCAAGGAACTGGAGGAGTTGACCATCGCAGATGCGGCCTATCTCGCCGCTCTTCCCAAAGCGCCCAGCAACTATCATCCCTTTCGCAAGCGCAAGGAAGCGATTGCACGGCGCAATTGGGTCATCGAGCAGATGTCCAGGAACGGCTTCATCACCTCCAAGGAGCGCGACGAGGCCAAGGCCACGGGCTTGAATGTCAACCCCCGTCCGTTCGGCGCGCACATTTTTGCTGGAGAATTTTTCGCCGAAGAAGTGCGCCGCACGCTCTTGGCCATGTACGGCGAAGACAAGCTCTATGGCGGAGGTCTATCCGTCCGTACGACGTTACGGCCGGACTATCAGCGCATGGCCAAGAAAGCCTTGGTTGATGGTCTGGTGAGATACGATCGCCGTCACGGTTGGCGTGGCTCGGTTGGCCAGGTCGATCTCCAGGGTGACTGGGGTGTTGAGCTCGCCAAGATAGCGGTTCCTAGCGACATTAATCCGTGGCGCCTCTCGGTCGTTCTCAGATCCGACAAGTCCCGCGCTGTCGTCGGCCTCAGGCCCCGCAAGGGCAAGGACGGCAAGCTCGAAGAAGCGCGCGAGCAGGTCGAGCTCACTTTGAAGAGCGTCAAATGGGCCAAGCCCAAGAAAAGCAAGGGTGTGGCCGGGCTGCTCAAACCAGGAGACGCGGTCTATGTAGCGCCTCCCGATGGCGAAGACGGATCTTGGCAGCTCACACAAAAACCATTGGTCGATGGCGGGATCGTAGTTATAGATCCGCACACCGGTCGGGTTTTGGCGCTGGTTGGCGGCTTCAGTTTTGCCGAGAGCCAATTCGATCGGGTCGTTCAGGCACGGCGGCAACCGGGCTCCGCGTTCAAGCCGTTTGTCTATGTGACGGCTCTCGACAATGGTTATACGCCGTCGACCGTGATCCTCGACGGTCCGATTGCGATTGATCAGGGACCGGGCCTCGAGGTCTGGAAGCCGAAGAATTACGGCGGCAAGTTTGCCGGTCCATCGACGCTGCGGACGGGCATTGAGCGTTCACGAAATCTCATGACCGTTCGTCTGGCTCGTGATGTCGGCATGCCACTTATTTCCGAATATGCGCGACGCTTCGGGATTTATGACAGCCTGTTGCCGGTACTTTCCATGTCGCTCGGGGCGGGCGAAACGACGCTGTTCAAGATTACTGCGGCCTATAGCATGCTGGCCAACGGTGGCAAGAAGATCGAAGCCACTCTGATTGACCGCATCCAAGACCGCTATGGCCAAACCGTTTGGAGTCATGACAAACGGAAGTGTCTGGACTGCGCTTCTGAGGAATGGTTTGGCCAGCCCGAGCCGGAGCTTGATGAGGCGCGCGAACCAATCATCGACCCACACACTGCCTATCAAATTACCTCCATGCTCGAAGGCGTTGTTCAACGCGGCACCGGCACCAGGGTCAAGAAGGTCGGCAAGCCGCTCGCTGGCAAGACCGGAACCACGAACGACGAGCGCGATGCCTGGTTCGTCGGCTTTGCCCCTGATTTGGCGGTTGGTGTTTTCGTCGGCTACGACAGTCCCAAGCCGATGGGTAAGGGTGAAACCGGCGGCAAGGTCGCATCACCGATTTTCCGCGATTTCATGAAAATGGCGCTTGCCGACAAGCCTGCGGTGCCATTCCGAATACCGCCTGGCATCAAGCTCATTCGGATCAATCGCAAGACCGGACTGCGCGCCGGCGGCAATGATCCAAAAGCGATCCTCGAAGCGTTCAAGCCACGAAACAGCCCTGGTGACAATCAGAGCGAATATTTTGGTGGCACCGGCAGCGATGAGTGGTTTTCGCCGTCGATCAACCAGGGTCGCGGGCTCTACTGATCGCACAAGGGCTTGGCTGCGAATTCGTGATCCGCTCACCGATTTGCATGCACCCCCTCAGGAGACTATCTTTCCGCCGCAACAACGCGCGATCCGAAATGCTGAGGTCTCAAAGGACGCTGGCCCAAAATGCGAGCAGAACTTCAAACTCTAGTCGATGAAATTCGAGAATGCCTGGCCCTCCTACGGAGGCATCTTTGACTGGGATGTCGCCGTCGAGCGCTTGGCCGCTCTGAACGCCAGGGCCGAGGATCCAGAGCTATGGAATGATCCCAATCGCGCACAAGCAATCATGCGCGAACGCCAACACGTGGAATCCGCGATCACCTCCTATGAGACGCTCGAGCGCGAGCTCACCGATAATATCGAGCTCATTGAAATGGCCGAGGAAGAGGGTGACGCCGATATCGCCAAGGAGTCAGAGCGTGCTCTTCGGCGACTCTTCAAAGAAGTTCAGCGTCGCGAATTGGAGGCGTTACTTTCGGGCGAGGCCGACGGCAACGACACTTACCTCGAGGTCCATGCCGGCGCCGGCGGTACTGAAAGTCAGGACTGGGCGCAAATGCTGCTGCGCATGTACACGCGTTGGGCAGAGGCCAAGGGCTACAAAGTCGAATTGATGGAAACCAGTGCCGGCGAGGAAGCCGGCATCAAGTCGGCGACGATCGTGATCAAGGGCCAAAATGCCTATGGCTGGCTCAAGACCGAGTCCGGCGTGCATCGCTTGGTTCGCATTTCGCCATTCGACTCCAATGCGCGCCGCCATACCAGCTTCGCCTCCATCTGGGTTTTTCCGGTTGTCGATGACTCAATCGAAGTTGAGATTAACGAGAGCGATTGCCGCGTCGACACCTATCGCGCTAGCGGGGCCGGCGGCCAGCACGTCAATACGACGGACAGCGCGGTGCGCATTACCCACCAGCCGACCAATATTGTCGTGCAGTGCCAGAACGAACGCTCGCAGCACAAGAATCGGGCGACCGCGTGGTCCATGTTGCGTGCCCGGCTATATGAGCTCGAACTCAAGCGACGCGAGGACTTGGTCCAGGCCCAGGAGGCGCAAAAGACCGAGATCGGCTGGGGGCATCAGATCCGCTCCTACGTACTTCAGCCCTATCAACTCGTGAAGGATCTGAGAACCGGGGTTGAAAGCGGTACGCCGAGCGCGGTCCTCGACGGCTCCATCGATCCCTTCATCGAGGCAGCGCTCGCCCAACGGGTGCACGGCGGCGGCACCTCCGAAGTGGCCGATCTCGATTAGCGTGCTTCCGTCTCACGTGGGATCGTTTGAACCGATGCGATTGCAGCTCAGCCCGGCGGACCGCAAACAGAACCTCCCGGTGCCGCCGCTGTCGCGCCAGCGTCCTCTCAACAGCCCACCCTGAACGCCAACGAACCCATCGAGGATGGGTTCGCTTACAGGTACATCAAAGGTGCGCCACGGCAGTCCGCGCGAGCCGGCGGTTCGACCTAAGGCGCTATTGGCGCGCCTTGCACGACTTCGCCGCTGCCGTTGACCGGCGAGCGCAAGGTTGTCGTCTCGCTTTGCACGTCAAGCTTTTGCGTGCCCGTCATCGGATCTTCCGCGCGGCGCGATTTGCCTTCGAAAAAGGCCCCCTGCTCGATCGCCAACGACTGATGATAGATGTCGCCCTCGACATGCGAGCTGGATTGCAGCGTCACACGCATCCCGCGGATCGATCCCATGACCTTACCCCGCACCACGACGTCCTCGGCGACGATTCCACCGGTGACTTGCGCCTGCTCCCCAACCAAGAGCGACGCGCAGTGGATGTCGCCTTGAACTTCGCCATCCACCTGTACTTCGCCCTTAGAAATGGCATTGCCCATCAAAACCAGGTCAGTGCCGATAATAGAAGGTGCCATACTCTCCGCCCCTTTGACTTTCGGTGATGATCGTTTCGAGATATTGGTGTTCGGTCCCGCTAGGCTTTGCCGCAAGTCCACCGCAGACTTCGGGGTTTCACTTTGGTTTTGTGTCCGCCCCGGTCTGTCAGATTTCTTGCCGAACATGAGCACCTACCTCCGACTGCGCGCTCCCTGAGGCAATGTCGCCCCAAGATCGTAACCGCAGCCTCACTTAACGCGATGTATTCGCCAAAAGAATGTCGGAGCATAGCGTTTTCGAACAAACGTCAAGGAAAACGCTTCATCTCCCCCCATCAGTCGATATTTATAGGCTTTTCCACAGGCGTTGTCATGATTAATAACAAGGCACACGGACGGAAATTAATATTTTCGCGCGTCGGTTGACGAGTGCCATGGATACGTCGCCGATGTGCGACACCTCATCGGCAAGGGTAATGATTTGTAGTCAAAGACCAGTCGCGGCGAGCGGTTTGTAAAATCCTGGTGTTAGTCCAGCCTCGGCGCGCGCCTTGTCGTTGAACGGCGGTTTGATTGTCCCGCGGAAATGCCGCCGCACCAGCGCATGAAACGTTGCTTGCGGCTCGAGCTGATGGCGCGCGCACAGGAAGCGAAACCATTTCAATCCAAACGCGACATGACGTTTTTCGTCGCGATAGATTATATCGAGTACGCGGGCTGATCGATGATCGTCCGCCGCTTCCAGTTTTGCGATTATTGGCGGGCTAACGTCGAGTCCACGGGCTTCGAGAACCAACGGCACGATCGCGATGCGTGCCAAAAGATCATCGCCGGTCGCACGCGCCGCCTGCCATAGACCGTCATGTGCCGGCAGATCCCCGTAAGCGGCCCCCAATTCCGCCAGCCGAGCAACCAGGAGTTCAAAATGCTTGGCTTCCTCCACCCCTACGCGAACCCAATCGTCAAAAAATGCTCGAGGCAGATCGACGCCATGGAACTGCGCGATGAGATCCCATGTCATGTCAATCGCGCTGAGTTCGATATGCGCTAGTGAGTGCAACAGTGCGATGCGGCCTTTGAGGCCGGATGCCGAACGCCGCGGCATCTTTCGTGGTGGCAAAAGTTCCGGTCGTGCGGGCCGACCGGGGCGGTCCGGCGCCTGCGCTGACGTGGCAATGTGGCCCCGAGACAGTCTGCGGTGATGCCACGCCTGCGCCGTTTCCTTGGCCATGCGCACCTTTTCGCTCAAGTCCGGGCATGCAACGATAGCCTGTGCCGCCTCCGCCAAACTCTGCGGCTGCTCAGATATTGACCGGCCGTTCTGTGCCATTGATGCTCAAGCGTCCAGGGAATTGGCGGTCTCGAGCACGGCTTCGGCGTGGCCTGGCACTTTCACTTTGCGCCAAACTTTGGCGATAGCGCCGTCTGGGCCGATGAGAAATGTTGACCGCTCGACACCCAAAAAGGTGCGGCCGTACATCTTCTTTTCAACCCAAACGCCATAGGCTTCTGCTGCCGCCTTTTCCTCGTCCGCAGCGAGCCTAATGTTCAGGCCATGCTTGGCCTTGAATTTCTGATGGCTGGCAACCGAATCAGGCGAGATTCCAATCTCTTCGACGTCGATCGAGGTAAACCGATCCGCCAATTCGGAATATGCGATTGCCTCTTTCGTGCACCCGCTGGTGTCATCCTTGGGGTAGAAGTAGACGACGACTTTGCGCCCTTGCAGCTGGCTAAGCTTGACGATTTCGCCGTTATCGGTCGCGAGTTCGAAATCGGGCGCCGCCTGGCCTTCCTCAACCATATTCATCTCGGCTCCTTGTCCGTCCTTTTTTTGCCACTTCAATTGTGCCTCTTACGCCGGGGGCAAGCTAGCGGATTTAGTGCAGAGCGAGTCGAGGCTCCTGCACAGAGCTGGTTGTGATTGTGGTTGCAGTGCATCTCATGTTGCAGACTTGCAATGTATCCGACTTGCCGTTGCGTGCTTGGTGTGACCGACCTCGTGTCGAGATCGGTCAGACGCTGATTGATAATACGGCGAGCGGGATCGTCCCAGGCGCCGCTGTGAATGAGGGGCCGAGTGCGACGACAACAGCAACAATTTGACGAGCGTGGGCACCCTCATGTTCCGGCGGCCAACGGCGGACGCCAGCTAATCGAATCGGAGCCAGGTCGGGTCCCCGCGACCCGTCTCAAAACTGTGAAACGCTCATTTTTCGGACTGCTGATCAGCTGCGGTGTGCTCGGCGGCCTCGCTCTGGTCTGCTTCGTTGCGCTCCATGTACGGCTCGGACAGGGTCCTATCGCGGTCGACTTTCTCGTTGCTCCGATCGAAAAATCGATTAACCGCGACCTGGCAGGTCTTCGGCTGCGCATCTCGAGCGCGATACTCAAGTACCCTGAGACGGGTTATGGTCTGCAGTTCCGCCTTCGCGACGTTGAGTTGCTGGACGATAGAGGTGCCGTCGTTGCCCAGGCACCGCTAGCGGCCATTAATGTGAATGGTGCTGCGCTTGCATTGGGCCAATTCGCACCAGACCAGGTCGTGTTCATTCGACCCCGTATTCTACTCTATTATGACGAATCCAATGGCCTGGTGGTGAGTTTTTCTCGCCCAACGGCAACGCCAGGCAGGTCAGCGGCCACGGTTCAAAGGAGTACGGCAGCGCCGGCTTCGATCGACACCTCATTTGACGCGTCCAGATCCAAGATCAACCTCGCCGCCACCCTCGCCAAGGCGCTTGCCGACGCCCGCGACAGTCGCAGCACGACGTCCCATTTGGCCAATTTTGGCGTTCAAGACGCGACTGTCATTCTCGATCAGGACGGCCATCAAACACATTGGACTGTGCCCGAGTTTTCAGTCGATCTTCGCCACCACAAGAAACGCAGTTTTATCAAGGGTGAAGGCCAGGTTCTGACAATGGATGGACCGTGGTCGCTTGCCTTTCAAGTCGAGGAATCTGAGAAGAACAGAAGTCTCAAGTTAGAGCTCGATATTGATGGTTTGGTGCCACGTGCGGTGGCATCGGCAGTATCCAATTTGTCGTTTCTCGCAGCGCTCGACATGCCCATAAAGGTGAACTCGGTGACCGAACTCACGAGTGCTGGCGATGTCAAATCAGCGGATGTGGCCATCGCCCTGAAGAGCGGTGAGATTGCACTGGGCGGCACCGAGGCGCAGTCGGTCGCCCTGCGTGACGGCGCACTGAAGCTTCGCTATCTGCGAGATACCAAGAACTGGCAGGTATTGCCCTCGCGACTTCGCGGGCGGGCGGGCGAGGTGACCGTCGTCGGGAGACTAACCACCGTTCCTCGGCCCGACGGCGATGTGTGGCGGTTCGATTTGAAGGGCACCGACGCGATCATCAGCGGACCCGGAGCCGTCGGCAGTGAACCCGTCGAAGCCATGGGTGCACGCGGTACCATTGATCTAGCTAAGGGTCTGCTGCAACTCGACGCGCTTCAGGTGCTGTTGCGGGAGGGCGCCGTGATGCTTTCAGGACGCATCTCGCAAGACGTCGGGATTTCGCTCACGGGTCAACTGACATCTGTTCCGACGATTTCGGTAAAACGCCTTTGGCCTGAGGTTTTGGCACCCAGTGCGCGGCAATGGTTTGCCGAGCGGGTGACCGGCGGTGTTGTATCGAACGGTCATCTCAATGTGTCGATGCCGCCCGATTTCATTCCGCGGCTGCGCGAGGGGGCCGATGTGCCGAACGAAGCGGTCTCGCTCGTTCTCGAAGGCTTGGGCCAAACCATCGACTATAGCGAAGGTATGCCGCCACTTCAGCTCGGACGGGTCAAAGTTCGTGTTGCCGGACGTCGCTTCATGCTCGATGCGCCCGAGGGTGCGCTCACGTTGCCATCCGGCCAGAGGTTGGCGCTCAAAGCCGGCCGCTTCATCATTCCGGACCTCCGCGAAGCAACTCCCGAAGGTCGCGTAACATTCAAGACCTCGAGTTCGATTGACGCCCTAACCGAATTTTTGTCGCTCGCACCATTGGCCTATCTCACAAAGCCCGACGCTCTGGTGCACAAATTGAGCGGACAGTCGCATTTGGACCTTGCGTTGGCATTTCCGCTGTCCGCCGATTTGAAACGCGAGCAGGTTCAAATTGCCGGGCGCGCGCGATTGGAGGATCTATCGGCAAAACAATTGGTCAAGGATATCGATCTCGATGGCGGCACCGTCTCGCTTGACGTATCGCAGCACACCATCGAAGCGCGTGGCGATGTTCTGTTAAATGGCGTGGTTGCCGAACTGCGCTGGTTGCGTCTCGTGGGAGCGACGGTCGAACAACAACCTCCTCTTCGATTAACAGCAACTTTGGACGACAACGACCGAGAGCAACTCGGCCTTGCCATCAACCATCTGCTTAAGGGACCTGCCATCGTCGATTTGTCTATTTCGGATCCGGAATCTGAGCATCCCGCCATGCATGTGCAGGTCGACCTGACTAACGCGGCGTTGACCCTCGACAATATGGCGTGGCGCAAGCCGCCCGGTCAGTCCGCCGTTCTGCGCTTTGACGTTCACAAGGGCGACAAGGGCCGCACCGAGCTACAAAACTTCAAAATCATCGGCAATGAGATTGCGATTGAGGGTTGGGTCGCGCTTGGTTCGGATCGCCGCTTGACCTCCTTTTATTTCCCTGAATTCTCCTTCGATGTCATCACCCAGCTGGAAATCTCCGGCAAACTTGCAAGCAACGATGTTTGGAAAATCAAGGTCAAGGGTCGCACTTACGACGGTCGCGAATTTTTTCGTTCATTATTTTCCGCCGAGCAGTTGGGAAAAAGTCGATTGCCGCCATCAAAGCGTCGAGCCGGCATGGATATCGAGGCTCGCATAGAGACGGTCGTGGGCTTTTCTGACGCATCGTTGCGCAACCTTCGCATGGAAGTTCAAAAGCGTGGCGGGCTGCTCACCTCGTTCAAAGCCTCCGGCAAGCTCGATACCGGTGCGCCGATCGGTGTACGCTTGGCACGTGACTCCGGTGGCAAGCGTCACTTGCTTGCCGAAACCACCGATGCCGGCAGGGCATTCAAGCTCGTGGGCTTTTATTCAAGCATCGAGAACGGTGATGCCTCCCTCAAAGTCAATCTCGATGGCCAGGGAGCGGCAGCCAAAACTGGCACGCTTTGGACCAGGAATTTTACCGTCCTCGGCGACCCCGTGGTGCGGGAGGTGCTTTCCGAAACACCCGGCACTCCGCAAGGTCGAGGCAAACGAAGGACAGGCAAATACAAGACCGAGCGCCTTCGCCTGCAATTCGATCAGATGCGATTGCCTTTTTCCGTCGGTCATGGCCAATTCGTCTTGCATGACTCCTACATCAATGGCCCGGTAATCGGCGCGACTTTGCGTGGCAAGGTTGACTACAACCGCCAAACGGTTCTGCTTAGCGGCACCTACATCCCGCTTTACGGGCTTAACGCAGCACTTGGTGCTTTCCCAATCATCGGCAATCTTTTGGTCGGGCGACGAGGCGAAGGGACCTTCGGCATAACCTTCGCCATTAGTGGACCGCTGGCCAATCCGCAGGTCGCTGTCAATCCGATGTCGATGATTGCACCCGGAATATTCAGGCAGATTTTCGAGTTTCAGCAGGTCGCGCCCAGGGTCAACCCTCGCACCGCCAGCAGGGCCAAAAGTCCCCATCCGAAGTCCAGCAGCGCACCGGCGATCATCATGCCCCACCCCGGACCGGATAGCGGCTGGCGCGTTCAGGAAAATGAGTCAGGCGGTTGGCGGGTCGAGACTGTTCGTTAGCGCGAAACACATTTCACCAGCGCGTGGCGTTTCTTACCGATCGAGAGCTTAATCACGTTGCCGTCACCGAGATCTCGCAGCGATAGCTCGGCCTGCTCGTTCGATATCGGTTTGTCGTTGACGCGGGCCCCGCCTCCACGGATATGGCGTCGGGCTTCGCCATTCGAACTGGCGAGACCTGCCCGGACAAACGCATCGAGTAGGCCCAACCCGGCTTCCAATTCGCTGCGTGCCACCTCGATCGTTGGCAGCCCTTGCGCCATTGTGCCTTGCTCGAACGTCTGCCGCGCCGTTTCGCCAGCTTTGAGCGCTGCCTCTCGCCCGTGCACCATGGCGGTCGCCTCGTTCGCGAGGATTTTCTTACCCTCGTTGAGTTCGGCGCCCTCGAGCTGCTCGATGCGCCCAATTTCGTCGAGCGCCAGCGTCGTAAAGAGCCTCAAGAATCGCCCGACGTCGGCATCCTCCGCGTTGCGCCAATATTGCCAGTAGTCGTAGGGCGAAAGGTGTTCGCCATCGAGCCAGACAGCGCCTTCGGCCGTCTTACCCATCTTCGCGCCCGACGCGGTTGCAAGCAGCGGCGTGGTGAGCGCAAACAATTGCCCCCCCTCGAGGCGGCGACCAAGGTCGATACCGGCAACAATATTTCCCCATTGGTCGGAGCCGCCCATCTGCAAGCGGCAGTCATAGCGGCGAAAGAGCTCGACGAAATCGTAGGCTTGCAGCACCATGTAATTGAATTCCAGAAACGAAAGATTATGCGCGCGCTCGAGCCGCACAGCGATCGAGTCGCGCTTTATCATCTCGTTGACGGAAACGTTGGCCCCGACCTCCCTCAAGAAATCGACGTAGTTGAGCGCCAGCAACCAATCCGCGTTGTCGACCATGATCGCGTCGCTAGCGCCGGCACCAAATTGCAGGAACTTCGAGAAAACGGCTTGTATGCCGGCTTTGTTGGCTTCGATCTGCGCCGGGCTCAACAGCTGGCGCGTTTGATCCTTGCCTGACGGATCGCCCACCCGGGTGGTGCCGCCGCCCATGAGTGCGATCGGGCGATGTCCGGTCTTCTGCAACCAATAGAGCATCATGATAGGCACCAGGGAGCCTGCATGAAGGCTCGTCGCGGTGCAGTCAAAACCGATGTACGCAGCCACTGTCTCCTTGGCCAACAGACGGTCGAGCTCGTTGGCATCGGAAACTTGGTGAATGAAGCCACGTTCGGCGAGGACCGCGAGGAAGTCGGATTTGTAGGTGCTCATTGTAATATGACTGATATCTCGGTTGCGGCTATCGGGTTGGCCGTGCCTGGGCACGGCGGTCCGGCAATTTGCCGACACAATGCATCGGAGAGCGTCAATGAACAAGCCAGTGCGCGCAATCGGGCTCATGAGCGGCACCTCGATGGATGGCATCGATGCGGCCTTGATTGAAACCGATGGTGGCGATCATGTCCGCCGATTGGCCGCGCTGACGTTACCTTACTCAGACGATGTTCGTGCAGGACTTCGCGCGGCAATTGAGGACGCCAAGGGCATACGCGATCGCGCGTCGCGACCGGGTTGCCTGGCTGAGGTTGAACGCGATTTGACGGAGCGACATGTAACCGCTGTTGAGGCTGTGCTTGCTGCACAGGGGTTGGCCGCTAGGGACATCGATGTCATTGGATTTCACGGTCATACCGTGCTGCACGACGTATTCCCCAGGGAAACCGACGCAAACGCGGGTGAAGCGCCAACTGTCGGAACGGCCAAGCCCAGTCGTCTCACGGTTCAAATTGGCGATGGTCCACATCTTGCCGAGCGCACCGGGGTCGACGTTGTCTATGACCTAAGAGCCGCGGATACGGCGGCTGGCGGCGAAGGTGCGCCGTTGGCCCCGATCTATCATCGTGCCCTCGCTAGTGGCTTGCCCGACCGCCCGGTCGTCTTTTTGAATCTGGGAGGCGTCGCCAACCTGACTTGGATTGGCGCCAGCGGCGAGCTCATCGCCTTCGACACCGGTCCCGGCAATGCAATGATCGACGATTGGGTAAGTCGAAATGCTTCGAAATCCCATGATGAGGGGGGCCGGTTGGCTGCTGCCGGTCGAGTTGACGGGCACGCGCTTGGCCGGTTGCTCGACAATCACTACTTTGCTATCTTACCGCCGAAGTCATTGGATCGTAACGATTTTTCACCGATACCCGTAACCCATCTCTCACCGAGCGATGGTGCGGCAACCCTAACCGCGTTCACCTCGCGTGCGGTCGCGCTGGCGCGCCAGCATTTGCCTGCGCCGGCAAAGCTTTGGGTCGTATGCGGCGGCGGCCGCCACAATCGCACGCTCATGAGTGGGTTGGCGGAATGGATGGACGCACCGGTTACACCAGCCGAGGCCTTGGGCTTCGATGGCGACAGTGTCGAGGCCGAAGCGTTCGCCTATTTGGCCGTGCGGAGCCTGCGCGGGCTGCCGATCACATTTCCCGGAACAACGGGCGCACCCGGCCCTCTGAGCGCAGGCCTGCTTGCACACGCTCGCCGGGATGCTTGAACTAGGGTGTCTTGATGCCCTCAGGCCTTGGTTTGCTCGGCCAGGCGCCGGTCCAAGTAAGCATCAATGACGGCCATCAAGTCGGTTTGCTTGTCCTCGAAGAAGTGGTTGGCCGACGGCACCACCTCATGATCGATGATGATGCCTTTTTGGGTCTTGAGCTTGGCGACCAACTCGCTCACCGACGGGCTCGGCACCACGCGATCGGATTCGCCGTTAATCATGAGCCCCGAGGACGGGCATGGCGCCAGAAAACTAAAATCATAGAGATTTGCCGGCGGCGCGACTGAGATGAATCCCGCGATTTCCGGACGTCGCATCAACAGCTGCATGGAGATCCAGGCGCCGAACGAAACGCCCGCGATCCAACAAAACCGCGCTTCCGCATTGTAGGTTTGGGCCCAATCGAGCGCGGAAGCGGCATCTGAAAGCTCGCCAGGTCCATTGTCGAAGAGGCCTTGGCTGCGTCCGACGCCACGAAAGTTGAACCGCAGTACTGAAAATCCTCGGTTCACAAACGCGTAGTAGAGCTGATAAACGATGGGATTGTTCATTGTACCACCGAACTGCGGATGGGGATGCAGTACGATGGCGACTGGCGCTGTCGTAGCCGGCTCATGATGGTAGCGTGCTTCGATGCGGCCAGCAGGGCCGTTGATGATCACTTCGGGCATGGCGTGTGGATCTAAACCCTTGGTGTGCCTTTGATTGGTTCAGGCCTAATTGAGAATTGATGTCGTGGTTCCAAATTGCCGCCCATTGCACTGTCGATCGGTGGCGACAGCGGCAGTCAATAATACTTGACTACACAGCTCGGGATTTCTATACCCTCTCTCAAGTTTAGAATGTTTCGAAATAACGAGCCAATGAGATCAGGCTATCGCGACATTGCGAAGCCCGTTCTTAGCACGAGACGACGGCAACTTTGCAAGGGTTTCGGTATTAATCGGGCGAACTGAGTTGAGTGGGGACTGTGTGTGCGAGTTTTGAGGTGACGTCATGGAGTTGAACACGCGCGGCCGCTATGCGGTCATGGCCATGGCGGATGTCGCCGAGAATGGCATCGCAGCGACGGTGTCACTTCCCGCCATTGCCGAGCGTCAACACATCTCACTTGCCTATCTCGAGCAGCTGTTTGCCCTCATGCGGCGGGCAGGCATCGTTGAGAGCGTTCGTGGGCGCGGCGGCGGCTACCGTCTAACCCGCCCGGCGGCCGAGATCACGATTGCCGAAATCATGTTTGCGGTGGGCGAGCCGGTCGAAATGACGCGCTGCACAGCCCTAGAATTTGGCGGATGCGTCAAGAACGCAAAATGTTTGACCCACGATCTTTGGCGCGCGCTCAGCAACCATATTATCGATTTCCTGGAAGGTGTGAGCCTGCAGGACGTAATCGACGGTGTGGCAACGGACCGACCCACGCTCGCTACAAAACCAAACCCTCCGTTGCGGGAGCTTACGGTCGAATGATGGCTGAGCGCGTCTACCTCGACCACAATGCGACCTCGCCCCTGCGTCAGGAGGCGCGAGAGGCGATGTTGCACGCTTCCGAATTGATCGGAAATCCGTCTTCGGTCCACCACGAAGGCCGTCAGGCCCGCGCCTGCGTGGAAGCTGCTCGCGACCATGTTGCTGACTTGGTTGGGGCGGATCCCGAGCAAGTGGTCTTCACCAGTGGCGCGACCGAGGCCAACAACTGGGTTATGCAGGGGCGCGACGTGGCCATGGTGTCGGCAGTAGAGCATGCCTCGGTGCTTGATGCCGCGGCGCACTTTGCAAATACGGTCGTCGAAGTGCCGGTCCTGGCGAATGGCATCATCGACCTCGAGGCATTGGAGCGCGCGCTCTCTGAGACGAAGCGGGAAAAGGACCAAGCGCCGCTTGTTTCAGTGCAGTCAGCCAACAGCGAGACCGGTGTTGTCCAGCCAATCGGGCAAGTGGCCGAGCTGGGTCATCGACACGGTGCGCTTGTTCATTGTGACGCCGTTCAATCAGCCGGCAAGGCGCCGCTCTCATTTCGCGAGCTGGACGTCGACTTTATGAGCATCTCCGCCCACAAGCTTGGTGGGCCGAAAGGCGTTGGCGCGCTTGTCGGCAAGCAAGGTGCCGCCATTGAGCCTCTCTTCGTCGGTGGCGGCCAGGAGGTTCGCAGGCGAGCCGGTACTGAAAATGTTCAAGCCATTGCCGGATTTGGCGCGGCCGCAAAGGCCGCCCACGAAGGCCTGCAGCAATTTGCTACGCTCGAGAGCGTTCGCGATCGGCTTGAGCAAGCACTCTTGGCACAAATACCCGAAGCCAAGGTCATTGGCGCCGAGGCACGACGCTTGGCAAACACGACATGCCTGGCAATCGGCAGCCGCAAGGCAGAGACCACGGTCATCGCGCTCGACTTGGCGGGACTGGCAGTAAGTGCCGGCTCGGCCTGTTCATCGGGCAAGGTCGCGCGTTCTCATGTCCTCACGGCGATGGGGCTGGATGGCGATCTGGCCGATACCGCAATCCGTGTTAGCTTAGGTTGGAATTATTCTAAAGAAGATGCTATCAGAGTTCTCGCCGCGTTTGAGCAGGCGGGTTTTATCAGCGATGAAAGCGCTGCGGCCGCATGACGGTTGAGCGTTGGATAAGAATCGGGCGGTTTGGCGTCCCAGCAAGGGACTAAAGAGAGAGGCAGGCGGAAAAAGCGATGCCGGCAGTCCAAGAGACAATCGAGCACGTCAAG
>JAUVMS010000229.1 GCA_030600135.1 Hyphomicrobiales bacterium
AAAGGCCTTGGCGCGGCGTCAAGGCCTTTTCTTGTTGCGGGTGCCTGACCAGATGCTAAGCAATTGTGCTGTTCAAGTTAGTCGTTGGGGCATCGTTCATTGGCAAGCTTAGATACCGTCCAGTCGCCGTTTGACCGGCTGCGAGTTCTCATCGGCGACACACCGCCTGGTGATGATCCGATCGATTTGACGGTCGGTGAGCCGCGGCACGAAATGCCCGACTTCCTGGTGGCCAAGTTGACCGAGGTGGCGGACCAGTTTGCCAGATATCCGCTCATTGGCGGATCGGACGACGTGCGAGTGGCGATTTGCTGGTGGCATGAGCGGCGCTATGGCATTTCGCTCGATCCGGGACGGAACGTGATTATTTCAAGCGGTTCTCGCGACGGTCTGGTGACAGCCGTGTTGCCCGCTATCAAGGGTCGCGCCGATGAGGGCAAACGCGCCGTCCTCATCCCCAATCCGTTCTATCAGTGTTATGCCGCTGGCGCGGTCATTGCGGGCGGGGAGCCGGTCTATCTGCCGGCCGACGCGGAGGCAGGGTTTCTGCCAGACATCGACAATCTGGCCAAGGATCGCGAGCTGCTAAGGCGCACGGCGGCCTACTATTTGTGCTCGCCATCGAATCCGCAAGGCGCGGTGGCTTCGCCCGATTACCTGGCCAAGGCCATCACGCTGGCGCGGCAGTACGATTTCATGCTGTTCGCTGATGAGTGCTATTCGGAGGTCTACAGCGGGGCTCCGCCACCCGGCGCACTGGAGATCGCGCTCAATGCAACCGGGTCGTTGGCCAACGTGGTGGCGTTCAATTCGCTGTCGAAACGAAGCAATCTTCCGGGATTGCGTTCCGGTTTTTGCGCCGGCGATCCCGATTTCCTCGAGATATTCGAGCGATTTCGCAATGTGTCGGCGCCGCAGGTGCCGCTGCCGGTGCAGCATGCATCGGCAGCGATCTGGGACGACGAGCGCCATGTCGAGGCCAGTCGCGCGCTCTATCAAGCGAAATTCGGCTTGGCGGACGAGCTGCTTGGCAACCGTTTTGGTTATCGACGACCGGCCGGTGGTTTCTTTCTTTGGCTCGAAATGGGTCAAATGGGGGGAGGGGAAGCGGCAACGGTAACCCTCTGGAAACGATCAGGTGTCAAAGTTTTACCCGGCGCTTATCTCACACACGCCAGTTCCGATGCCAAAAGTCCGGGCGAGCCCTTCGTGCGCGTCGCTTTGGTGGAAGATCTGGCAACGACGAGGCGAGCGCTCGAACGGATAGCTCAGTTTGATTCTTGATTAACGGGTCTCATGTCGTTGCGTCGGTCGGTTCTTAACGAGTCTGGTTTTCTGCCGGACTTCATGGAAGAAAGTCTGCGAAGCTGGCTTTTTAGGGCGATCGGTGTCGCGCTAATGGTTGCAGCGGCCATGGGTTGGCTGTGCCTGCTGACCTGGTCTGCCAGCGAACCGAGCCTCAATCAAGCATCCGACAGTGGCGCGCATAATCTACTTGGCCCAACGGGTGGCCTGGTTGCCGATTTGCTTTTCCAAAGCCTTGGCCTGGCGGCGATATTCGCCATGTTGCCGATCGCGGTCTGGGGTTACGAGCTTTTCTCGCGCGAATACATTGCCAATCTCAGCATGCGCCTTACGGTTTGGCCGATATCGGCGTTTGCCATCGCAAGCGCGTTCGCGGCACTGCCGACGCCGGGCTCCTGGCCCCTTCATCACGGCTTCGGCGGCCTGATTGGAAATCTTTTGTACGGTTTTGCCGCCCAACTGTTCGACACGATTTACGCGCCGTTGAGTGGCCTGGTCGTGGGCGGCACGTTTCTTTTGACCGGCCTGTCGGCGCTGGCCCATGCCATGGGCTTCAGGCTCGTCGATGTTCACATCCTATGGCAACCCTCACCTAATCCGAGGCCCAAACGGCGGGTGGCTCACCCATCGGCGACACCGCGCAAGGGACTGGTCGAGAAACTGCGCGAGACGGTCGCCGACAGCGCGCCGCGCTCAAACAAATCTGGGCGTGAGCGCAACACGCACGCTGACGCGACGACCGTGGCTGGTGAAAAATCACCGACCGCCGGCATTGATCCGACTTTGCCCGGCCATCATGGCGATACGGAATTGCGGCCATCGTCAGACGACCAGGACGTCGGTGAGACCATAATGGACTGTCCCATCGACGAGGACGCCCAGCGAATTGCAAAAATCTTCGCGCCGAAGCCGGGCCGCAAGCAAAAGGCAGCAGCGCAGAAATCCGAAGATAGCTCGCCAAAGCCAGGATCGCCCGATCATCAGGCGATCGAGCCGACTTTTGAGGATACGCCACAGTCCGCAGTGTTCACTGAGGCGCGCGGCGATGATGTTCAACTGCCTTCGATGCGGCTGTTGAAGCGATCGCGCTCGCAAAAACGCGGCGCCGAGTTCAATCAAAGTGTCTTGCGCGGCAACGCAGCATTGCTCGAGGACGTACTCAAGGACTTCGGTATCAAGGGCAAGATCGTCAACATTCGACCCGGGCCGGTCGTGACACTCTACGAGCTTCGGCCGGAGCGCGGTGTCAAGGCCGCGCGCGTCATCGGCCTCGCCGACGACATTGCCCGGTCGTTGAGCGCGGTATCGGCGCGTATCGCCGTGGTGCCGGGACGCAACGCGATCGGGATCGAACTACCCAACATCCAGCGCGAGACCGTGCGTCTGCGCGAGCTCTTCGAGACCCAGCAATATCGCAATGGCGATGCGACGCTGCCCATTGCCTTGGGGCTCGGCATCGATGGGTCGCCGGTGATCGCGGATCTGGCGCGGATGCCGCACTTGCTGATCGCCGGAACCACGGGCTCGGGTAAATCGGTGGGCGTCAACGCAATGATCCTGTCGCTGCTCTACCGAATGACACCTGAGCAGTGCCGCTTCATCATGATCGACCCGAAAATGCTGGAGCTTTCGGTCTACAACGGTATTCCGCATCTCTTGAATCCCGTGGTCACGGATCCGGAAAAGGCATTGCTGGCGCTCAACTGGGTCGTCAGGGAGATGGAGGAACGCTACAAGCGGATGTCCAAGCTCGGCGTGCGGAACCTGGAAGTCTTCAACAAGCGTGTTCGCAAAGCCACCAAGCAAGGCCAGTTGCTCAAGCGTACGGTGCAGACGGGCTTCGACCGGGTGACCGGCGAAGCGGTCTATGAGCACGAACAATTCGAGCTCGAGCCCTTGCCCTACATCGTCGTGGTGATCGACGAGATGGCCGACCTCATGCTGACGGTCGGCAAGGAAATCGAGGTCGCGATACAGCGTCTCGCGCAGATGGCGCGGGCGGCGGGCATTCACCTCATCACGGCGACCCAGCGCCCGAGTGTGGATGTCATCACCGGAGTCATCAAAGCCAACCTACCAACCCGTATGAGCTACAAGGTAGCAACGTCCGCCGACAGCCGAACAATCCTCGGCCATCACGGCGCGGAACAGCTACTGGGGGCGGGCGACATGCTGTTCAACGCTGGGGGCGGGCAAACCATGCGGGTTCACGGAGCATTCGTCTCCGAGGACGAGATCGAGCACATTGTCGCGTTTTTGCGGCGCCAGGGTGAGCCGGACTACGTCGCTGGCATGACAGACGTGCCAGACGATGGCGATGCCGGAGAGGGTTTGGCGGTCAGCGGGGCGGATAGCTTATATGACAAGGCGGTTGCCGTAGTGCTTCGAGATCGTAAGGTTTCAACCAGCTATCTGCAGCGGCGACTTTCGATCGGGTACAACCGAGCCGCGGATCTGGTCGAGCGCATGGAAGCCGAAGGATTGATCAGCCCGCCGAACAAGACCGCGAAACGCGAAATCTTGATCGAAACCACCTAATTCGCCTCATTTGCCCCATAATATCAGGGGAAATCCATCATGAAGCCTTGTCGCACGGTCAATGGACCATAGGATCGGCGTGGTTCGCACACACTGTCGGGGCTGACGCCGTGGCGACGGACCTTAACTGACATCACGGCCATACTCGGCCAAGCTGGGGGTATCAATGACGCACAAAGCCTTTGCCAAACTATTTTCAGGCATTTCGGCGTTCGTGATTTGCAGCGCGGCAGCAATGGCGCAGCAGGCAAATGACAAGGTACCGGTCAATCCGATCGGCGTTGGCGCGGCGTGGAGCGCAAACGTGGACGGAGCGTCGGTAACAGGGCGCTCGTTCGATGACAACGAGCTTGCGCTCATCGAGCAAATCAACACCTATTTCAACGAGATGTGGCACCTGCAAGGCCGCTTCGTGCAGACCGACTGGCAGAACCAACGGATGAAGGGACGATTCTTCGTCAGACGGCCTGGGCGATTTCGCTTTATCTACTCGCCACCGAGCAAATTGGTGATTCTTTCAGATGGTCGGTTACTTTCGATCGAGGATTACGCAACCGAGGACGTCGAGCGTTACCCACTGAGTTCTACACCGTTTCGCTTGTTGCTGGGCCGGGATGTCAACCTGCTACGCGACGCGCGAATTGTCGACTTGTACGATAACGATGAAGTGGCAAGTATTACTCTCGAAGACAAAAGCGGCGACGCAACCGGTCGGATCAAGTTGTCCTTTTCGAAAGACGAGGGCTTTGAGCTGAGCGAATGGACTATTACTGATGCACAAGGTCTGAACACTCGAATTCAAGTTGCCGATCTCGTGTTAGGGCAGAAGGCAGATCCAAATCTCTTTCGGGCATCCAAGATCGGTCTACCAGGCGTTGAGAGCAACAGATGATCCAGATGATCAGCAATCCGAACATCTGAAGTCCTAGTTGCTTGTGTTACTCACACCTTTTCCACAGGGGTGATTGAAATTCAGTTCTAGGCTATTATTTAAGAACGATAGTAGGTGAGATCGTTCTTTATCGGTAGTGCCCCCCGTCTAGCCGAAAGACTCACCTGCGGCGCCGGTTTCCCTCCCGGCGCACCGCGCATAAAGCGCTTGTTGGCGCCCGACAATTCTAAGTTGGGCGCCTTTTTTTGGAATCGCAACTTCTCTGGATCGGCCGTTCAAAAGTGGCGTTAGCGTTCGTCGCCAACAGCCAACTGATTTCCTTCCAGACGCTCAATCTGGCTATGCGCGTCCCCCATCTCGTTACTGGCGACACGAAGGGCGGAACCGAATTCACTCAGACGCAAGCGAATCTGCTCGGCAAAATGTGCCGCAAGTTCTTGATCCTCTTGCATGAGCCTGTGCATGGTTGAGCGATGGAAGGCCAAGACGCGAACGGTCTCGCCTACGGTTACGGTCGAAAAGTGCTCGGTTTCGACCAACATTGCCATTTCGCCGATCAAAGTCCCAGGCGAGAAACTCTTGCTTTCGAGTGTGGCGTCCATGTTGTCGGTTACGGCAACGCTGCCATGAATGATTAAATAGGCGGCAGTGCCGAACTGGCCACGCTCAATCAGCGTTTCACCCGGCTCAAAGACACTTCGCTCAGCGTTCAGCGCAAGCGCCTTAAGTTGCAACGGTTTGAGATCCTTGAACAAGGAAACGCCGAGCAGTGGCACGATAAGCGCGTTGATCGACAACATAGCTTTCCCAGTATCGGTGCGTTCGCGCAGCCAACAAACGCAGCGAACGTCAGGAAATCGGTTAACCGGCAAGACAATCGCTTGCGCTGGCGGGAAAGCTACGAGATTCGCAGTCACTTGGTCCAGAGCAACGCCCGAAAAAGTTCGTGTGCATAGCAATATGTGCCAAGGCAGCATCTTGGATGGGAGAGAACAGCAAATGCCGGGAGATTGTCGATCCGACTTGGACAGGACTTTGAGCCCGGTCCGCGTCGCGCGATGAGGAGCCTGCACTCAACTCAGGCAAACACCTAGCAGGCTGTTGAAGAACTCGGTGAGGTCGCGATGCGAGCGAAAATTGAGCGCTGGGCAGCGTCGCAACGCTGGCCCGATGCAACCGCATCGCGCTGCGCGCCGCTCCTCGTCGGAGACGAAAAAACCACAGGTGTCGCGATCCACACGAGTTCTTCAACAGCCTGCTGCTAGGGGACTAATTTGTAGCC
>JAUVMS010000257.1 GCA_030600135.1 Hyphomicrobiales bacterium
ACATCGGGGTTTGGGCAAGCCGCGAGCACGGCCCTGCGCCCCTCTTCGCTGGTGATGTCACAGGCGATGGGCGTGACACTCACACCTGTCGTGCTCGCAATCTCCTCGGCCGTCGCAATGAGCGTTTCTTTGGTGCGCGCGCATATCACCAGATCGACGCCTTCCTGCGCCAGCGCCGTGGCGCAACCCTTGCCGAGCCCCTTCGACGCCGCACAAACGATTGCCTTTTTCCCCTCAATCCCGAGATCCATGAAGCGTTTCCTCCGTTGCAGGGTTCAGTAAAGAGATTGGTATCGCAATTTGTGGCGCCATCCAACGGCAACGCCACTTTGGTTCATAAATCCTTGCAGAGCCGTAAGGCATCATAGATCGCCGCATGAATATTGCGGCTCGACACCGCATCGCCTATGCGAAAGAGCTGGAACGCGCCATCTTCATTGCTGTTGATGTCCTGTGGCCGTCCGGCGATGAGTGCCTTGTAGTTGACTTCACCCAAGTTCGACGATTGCGGTTTGAGAGCGAAATAAAGCTCATCAAGCGGCAGCGTGCCGTGCTCGACCACCACTTGGTCCACGGTTCGCGTTTGCGTACGAGCCGAATAGTCCGACCCGATTGTGGCAGTCAGTCGATTGCCGTCGCGCGCGACCGACAAGAGCCGCGAATTGATTGTGATCCGCACGCCATGCTCGGCGAAGCACTCGGCATATTTCACATGATTGAGGCCACCGATATCAACGGCGAAAAACCGCTCCGGCGTAACGATCTCCAGATTGCATCCGGCAAGCGCCAGCTGCTCGGCAGCTGCCAGGCCTGGATGCGCGCTGTTGTCGTCATAAAGCAGCACATTTTCTCCCGGCTTGGCATCGCCTGCCAGAACGTCCCAGCCCGAGACCACGAGATCACTACCCGCCTCCATGATTTCCGTGTTGGGCAATCCGCCCGTTGCAACGATCACCAGGTCTGGCTCCGACGCCAGCGCCTCGTCACTCTCGGCGTAGGTGTTGAACTCGAAGCTGACGCCCTGGCGCTCGCACATCGCCGTTCGCCAGTCGATGATCCCGATCAGCTCCTTGCGACGCTCAACTTGCGCCGCGAGACGGACCTGGCCGCCGGCCTCGTCAGCTGCCTCGATCAGCACCACCTCATGGCCACGGGCGGAAAGCACACGCGCCGCCTCGAGCCCGCCAGGCCCCGCGCCGACAACCACGGCGCGACGCTTTTTGCCCCGCTTCTTGGCAATGTCGTGGGGCATGCTCGCCTCGCGGCCCGTCGCCGGATTGTGAATGCAGAGCGCCTCGTGCCCTTCGTAGATGCGATCGAGACAATAGGTGGCACCGACGCAGGGTCGTATCTCCGCTTCGCGCCCGTCTCGCACTTTGCGCACGATATGCGGCTCGGCAATATGCGCCCGCGTCATGCCGACCATGTCGAGTTTGCCCTCGGCAATGGCGTGCCGCGCGGTTGCCACATCGCTGATGCGCGCGGCATGGAAGACCGGAAATTTTATCGCCGCCCGTACTTCGCCGCAAAAATCGAGATGCGGAGCCGAACGCATGCCCTGGATGGGAATGACTTTGGAGAGGGCCGCATCGGTTTCCAGGTGACCGCGGATGAGATTGAGGAAATCGATATGGCCGGATGCCACCAGCCGCCGGGCAATTTCGACCCCCTCCTCGCGGCTGAGACCCTTGTCCCAATCTTCATCCGCCACCATGCGAATACCAACGATAAACTCCGGACCAACGCGGTTGCGAATGGCCTCCAGAGCGCGGAAAGTAAAGCGCAGTCGATTGTCGAGCGAACCACCAAATTCGTCCCGGCGCGCGTTGGTCGCCGGTGACCAGAACTGGTCCATCAAATGGCCATAGGCTTCCAGTTCAACTCCGTCGAGACCGCCGGCCTTCATGCGCTCGGCCGCGTCGGCGTACTGCGCGACGATGCGCGCGATATCCCAATCCTCAGCCTCTTTGGGAAAGGCTCGATGGGCGGGCTCGCGAATGGGTGACGGCGCCAACACGGGCAGCCAATGGGCCTTGTTCCAATTGGTCCGCCGGCCGAGGTGGGTGATTTGCATCATCACCGCGCTGCCATGTTCGTGGCAGGCCGCCGTCAGCTCCTTGAGCCAAGGGACGATCTCATCCTTATAAGCGTGCAGATTGCCAAAGGCTTCGGGGCTGTCTTCTGCAACGACCGCTGAGCCGGCCGTCATCGTCAGTGCGATGCCCCCCTTGGCCTTTTCGGCGTGATAGAGCCGGTAGCGCTCCTTCGGCATACCATCGACGGAATAGGCCGGCTCGTGAGCCGTCGACATGACCCGGTTGCCAAGCGTCAGATGCTTGAGCTGGTAGGGTTGGAGAAGAGGATCTCTTGCAGACATGGGCTAACAGCCGATTTTTTCGCTCGTTGGAGGCCCTTGTGCGATGTCGCTGTGACCGAATGATCGCAGCCCATCGAGCCAGGTACGAAACGCCATCAATACCATCGATCCTCCATGGCAGCTTTCTTTTTGGCGATGAACTCACGCATCGCCTCGTCGACCGCTTCATCTATCGCCGGAGCTTCATAGTTGGCCAGCATTTCCTTCCAGCGAGCATAAGCGCGCGTCTCAGCCGTCGTCGAGCCTGCCTCCTCCCATTGCTCGCTGGTTAGGTTGTCCGTCAACTCGGGCTCAAAGAAAGCCGTCCTATAGTTTGTCAGCGTGTGCTGGCAACCAAGGAAGTGGGTTCCTGGCTCGACTTCATGAAAAGCATCCATGGCAAAACCATTGTCGTCGAGCTGAATGCCTTCGAGGAACCGGTGCATCATGCCGAGGTGATCCATATCGAGCACGAACTTCTCGTAACCCATGACCAATGCACCCTCGAGCCAACCGGCGGCATGGAGAATGAAGTTTGCCCCGCCGAGGATCACCGGCATGAGCGAGTCGCCCGATTCTTGCGCCGCCTGGGCGTCCGCCACCTTGGAGGCTGTCAACGCTCCGCCACACCGGAATGGCAAGCGGTTGCGCCGCGCCAACTGGCCGACGGCGATATAGGCAAGCGCCGATTCCGGCATGCCGAACGTCGGCGCTCCCGATCTGAGCGTTACCGTGGTAAAGAAATTGCCGTAGATCACCGGCACGCCCGGCCGCACCAGTTGGGTGAGTGCCACGCCCACCAGCGCCTCGGCGTGCGCCTGGGCAATTGACCCGGCGACGGTGACCGGACCCATCGCCCCGCCAAGCACGAACGGCACGACGACCACCGCCTGGCCCGCGCTTGCATAGGTCCGCATGACCTGCGTCACCGTCCCGTCATAGACCAGCGGTGAATTGACGTTGATGTTGGCCAGGATCACGCAGTTTTCGGCAACGAAGCTCTCGCCAAATAGTAAACGGCAAAGGGCAATGGAATCTGCCGCCCGCTCCGGCAGAGTGACCGAGCCCATGAACGCCTTATCCGACCACCTGGCGTGGGCATAGACCATATCGAGATGGCGCTTGTTGACGGCGACATCGACAGGTTCGCAGATCGTCCCCCCTGAGTGATGCAGCCAGGGGCACAGATAGGCGAGTTTCACCAAGTTTTCGAAATCCTCAAGCGTAGCATAACGGCGACCTTTTTCGAGATCGCGGACGAACGGCGCGCCATACATTGGCGAGAAGACGGTGCAATCGCCGCCAATCACGACAGAGCGTGCGGGATTGCGGGCATGTTGTGTGAATTGAGCCGGCGCAGTGCTGCAGAGCGATGCCGCCAGCCCCTCATCAAATCGAATGCGGTCGCCTTGAACGGTTGCTCCAGCCTCGCGAAACAAGCGGTGGGCCTCGTCGTCGCCGCGGATCTCTATGCCAATCTCTTTCAGGATCCGATCGGCATGGCGCTCAATCGCATCGAGCCCCTCTTCACTGAGCAACTCATAGGTGGGAATTTGGCGCTTGATGTAGGCCGATGCATTGGCGGTGGCAGCACTACCGGCATTGCCACGTTCACGTCGTCGTGCCCTTCGCTGGCGAGCAGTTCTTACTGAACCCATGAATCCGACACCCACCGATTGTTCGAACAGCCTCCTAGCCCACACATCTCACCACCATGACGCGTCGAGATTATTCTTGCACAATTCGCAGCCCAACAAAGGCGCAATCGCATCAATTCGCTCGATTAGTACGATGAGACCGTCAGAGCCGAATCGACAAATCGTTTCGTCGAGGCAACACACAGAGCAAAAAATGCTGCAAGTTGAGGACGTTTGGAAATCGCAAGTGCCATTCCACTGGCTCCGGCACGTTCTCTTGACGTAACCTCCTCGCATCTATCACAGCATCTGAACTAGCCCTTACCGGTCACAATTCGAACATTACCATGTGGTCCGGTGAGACAGTCAGGCCTGGAGTATTTGCGTTGGGGGTGCTTATAAATGTTTGCTCATAACGAAGAGCGTGAGTTCGCGACCGTTGTGGAGGCATTACCAAAGTCTTCAAAGGATCGCTTTTCAACATCGGACGCCAGCAGTGAAATGTCGGTAATCGGCAAAGACTTGACGATTATTGGCGAGAAGCTGATTATAATTTCCCAAAGTCGGCTTCAAGTCGACGGCGTTGTCCACGGTGATCTTCACAGCGTTGAAGTGGTCATTGGCGAGGGTGGTCACGTCTCGGGCACCGTCGCTGCGGAAAACGTCGTGGTTCGAGGCGGTGTCGAAGGGGCGATTCGTGGCGAACGCGTCGAGCTTCAGTCAACCGCGCGTGTCGAAGGCGATATCCACCACAAGTCGTTGTCCATTGATCAGGGCGCCATATTCGATGGCCGCTCTCGCCGACCGCAAGACCTGTCGGAATTAAAGCCGATACTCGATCCGGCAGGCTTCGACGACCACGCTGGCTAACAGAAACGCCAACTGGTTGGCCTTTGCATATCTTTCGACCAGGTTCGAAACACAACACCGCGGCGAAACGAATTCACCGCGGTGTTTTGCTGTTAGCGTGGTGCGCGAGCCATTCGACGCCACAGGTCAATGGCCGCGTTGAGAAATGCCGGCTAAGCCCGGCGATATCTCTTCCACGTGACAACAACCTTCGTGCCGACGCGCGTACGCTTGAAGAGGTCGATCACGTCCTCGTTGTACATTCGGATGCAGCCTTTCGAGACCGCTTTGCCGATCGTCCAAGGTGCATCTGTGCCATGGATGCGGTAGAGCGTGTTGCCCAAGTAGAGCGCGCGAACCCCCAGCGGATTGCGCGGATGCCCGCCTGGCACAAATCTCGGAAGTCGAGGGTTTTCGCGCCGCATGCTCGCGGTTGGCGTCCACGAGGGATTGACCCGCTTCATGCTCACCGGTAACACACCCTCCCATCGCGAGATGTTTCGTGGAACGGCGATCGGGTATGAAATAGCGCGGCCTTTCCGCAGGATCTTGTAAAGTCGCCGGTCGCCGAAGCTGACAATGATCGTTCCAGGGCGATGCTTGCTCTGAAATCTGACCATGTCGCGGCCGAGACGCGGTGATTGGCCAAAGAAGTCGAATAGGCCTTGCGCGTGGCTGACGTCGGTGCCGACCAGACTGGCCGCCATGAACATCATGCCGCCTCCCACGAACCATCGGGTGAATGCTGTTTGCATCACAATTAGTCTCCGTTCAAGTTCCGCCCATAGGACGTTTGCAATCTCTCTGCTCAAGCCAAGGCGCATTCTGTGCCTGGCCATTGCGTTCGAATAGTTGGCGAAAGAGGATTTTGGGGCGTCTGGCCGCTCG
>JAUVMS010000179.1 GCA_030600135.1 Hyphomicrobiales bacterium
ATCCGCATCTAACGGAGCGCAGCATTGCGCAATGGTGTCCGCTCTAAGATGGTGCTACCCGGGCGGACAAACTGCTGGGTCGGTAGTGACTGCTTTGGCCCACATCCCAAGAATCCTTCTCGGAGCGTAACAGTTTCACACTCTGCCCGCCAACAGGCGTCGGAACGCATCCGTCCTGCCGCCTCGCCGGGCGGTGCCGACCTTGCGGGTTCGCCGCGCCGCCGGTTCGGTTTCGTCAGTTGGTGATCACGATACGCGTTCGGCCCTTGCCGTATTTGCGCACCAGATTGTAGAGCCGCCGCGCATTGGCCCGATGCAACCGAACACAGCCATGCGACGCGCGACGTCCGAGCCGACTCACGGCGTTGGTGCCGTGGATCGCATATCCGCCGCGAAAGAAAATCGAATGCGGCATCGGCGAATTGTTGTACTTGCTCGAATAGTGCATGCGCTTCAGAAATTTGGGTCGGTACGACCCGCGCGGCGTGCGATAACCGCGCCGCCCGGTAGAGACCGCCCAGGAGTGCCTGAGGCTGCCGTTTACGTAAACATTCATTCGCTGTGCTGAGACGTCGATCTTAGCAACGACAGACGCTTTTGCGTCCGCACTTGCCATGACAAAAACCGCAAATGCAGCACTGAGTAACGCGAGACTACGCATCTTCCATCCCCATTTTTTTTACTCGTTATGTCTTACGCCGGACAGTATCGCACAAATTGAGCTTGGCCGTAAGCCGATGTATTGAGAAGCGTGAACGTATGGCTTTGGGAACACGCAGCATTTTAATGGTGTTCCGGCGGGCCGCGACATGGCGCCGTTGCAACCCGCCGGCGATGCTCCTCGGCGCGCCCTTCTTTCGCCTCGCGAATCATTTCTGTTCGCCGAACCGACAACCTCAATCGGCGCGTCCCGAGGAGTACACATGTCCGATCGCACGAAAGCCGCCAGCCGCTCGAAGCGCACGCAATCGTCCATAAAGCCGGTCGAAACGGCCAAGGGATACGAGAAGCGCACAATCGCGCTGGTCTATGATTTCGATGGCACGCTCAGCCCGAAACCGATGCAGGAGTACGGTTTTCTGCCAGCCATTGGCGAAGACCCAGCCGCCTTCTGGGCCGAGGTCAACCGAAAGGCCTACGAGCACGAAGCCGAGGGCCTCATCGTCTACATGCATCTGATGTATCAAAAGGCCAAGGCGGCGGGCGTCGAGATCCGACGCGACGACCTGGTCGCCCTCGGCCGCGGCGTCGAGCTCTTCAAAGGGGTTGAGGCGTGGTTCGACGAAATCGAGAACTACATAAAGCTTCGCGCGGAGACGGCGGTAAGCGTACGCCACTACATGATTTCATCAGGGCTCAAGGAAATCATCGAAGGCACGACGATTTATCCGCGCTTTCACAACGTGTTTGCGTCGGAGTATTTTTTCGAGCCCTACGAGCTGCCATTCCCAAAGCGCGTCATCACTGACACCAACAAAACCCAATATCTCTTTCGCATCAACAAAGGTGTCGAAGATCTCCGCCAGTCCATCAACAGCCACATGCCAGAGGACCAGCGACCGATCCCGTTCGCCAACATGGTCTACTTCGGTGACGGCGACACCGACGTTCCCTCCATGGCCGTCACACGGTCCAACGGTGGCTGCGCCGTTGCCGTACACCCGCCCGGTGGCAAGCAAGCGAAGTGCCAGGACCTCTATCGCGCCAAGCGGGTCGACTTCTACGCCCCCGCCGATTATCGACGCGGCTCGGATTTGTTCCGGCGTACCTGCCTATTGCTCGACCGCATTCTCGCGGATATTCGCGTTCGGGAAGAGATGTGGACCTTGCAGAGCGACGCAACTTGAACCAGGACTGCCCTTAGCAGGTCCGCGCCAAAAGCCCGCAACGTTTGGTGACGATATCAAGCCGTCGCGTCAACAATCCGTCCAGGCCAGACATGTGGGCAGCGATCTGTGAAAGGTGGTAGGGGGAACCACCACATTTTCATGTCACCGCTCATACAGGATCGCCGCTGTCATCCTCGACGCAGCTGATCATGTGTCGGACCACTTCGATTTCCAGTTTGCCGACTTTTCCAACAGCGGCGATCGCGCCGCCAATGTCACTGCGCTTTGATTCGACGAACGTCTTGCATGTTGTCTCAGTCGCAAAGACCTGAGGAAACTGGCCCATCATCATCGACATTGGTGCCGCGTCTGAGGTGATGAAGAGAACGAGAACCGCTTTCCACATGGTTTTATCCCCCATCTGTGGTCAGTTCGCTCTCCTCCCTAGTGATCCGAACCTTGTTGCGGAAGGTCGGTTGGCCACTGCTGATCCGAAATACGCCAAAACACCGAAACAGCCGGGCTCACACCACCAATGATCGAAATCAAGTAAGCCCCCCGCCTTGGTGGCAAAAGCCTTGAAGCACAATCGTACAGTGATTCGGTTGGCAAAATCCGCAATGTGGCACAATTTCGACAGTAGAAACACAATTGCCACACCGTTAGAAAGCACAGTGGGTTCGCCAGGAAACACTTCCCCATTGCGTCGGCACCTTGCCCTCGGCATATCATTGAACGAAGTGACGCAGATCAGAAAGGGTGCGGTCCATGAGTATTGACAAGCGTTTCTTCGAACCGGTCTCCGGCGCTGAACTGCCGCGCTTTGCCGGCATTCCAACCTTCATGCGCCTCCCAGTCCTCGACCTGGACGATGCCAGGATCTCCGATGTCGACATCGGGCTCATTGGCGTGCCTTGGGATGGCGGCACGACCAATCGCCCAGGTGCCCGCCACGGCCCACGCCAAATGCGCGATCTGTCCACAATGATCCGCAGTGTTCACCCGGCGACGAAAATCTCACCGTTCACTGAAACCAACTGCGCCGATTTGGGCGATGTCCAGATCAACCCGGCTGGTCTCGACGATACCATGGAGCGGGTGACGGCGTTCTATCAGCGGGTGATCGAGCGCAACATCACGCCCCTCACAGCTGGTGGCGACCACCTCATCTCGCTGCCGGTCTTGCGTGCACTTGCCAAGGATCGCCCACTCGGGATGATTCACTTCGATGCCCATACCGACCTCAACGATGGCTACTTTGGCGGCTTCAAGCTCACCCATGGCACACCGTTTCGTCGTGCCATCGAAGAAGGTCTGCTCGACCCCAAAAAAATCGTCCAGATTGGCCTGCGCGGCACTATGTATGACGGCTCCGACATGGAATGGGGGCGGGCTCGCGGCGTCACCATCATCGAGATCGAGGAGTTTTTCGAACGCGGAATTTCCGATGTCATGGCCGAGGCCCGGTCGATCGTCGGCAATGATCCGATCTACGTCAGCTATGACATCGACTTCATCGACCCAGCGTTTGCACCGGGCACCGGCACGCCCGAGATCGGCGGACCAAACACCTTTCAGGCGCAACAGGTGGTGCGCAAACTTTACGATCTCAACATCGTCGGCGCCGACCTGGTCGAGGTTTCACCGCCATTCGATCAGTCGGGCGGCACGGCATGGGTCGGCGTATCGATCATGTTCGAGCTCTTGTGTGCGCTCACCACTGCCGTGAAGGTGCGGCGCAGGGCGACCTAGCAGTCTGCTAGCCGATTGTCCTGCATATCGCGTTGAAACTTAGCCATTGTCTGATCAAACGGTGTAGACTCGATTCTCGTGTCTCCGTGCTGTGGGGGCGAGCAGACCAATCGAAAAAAAACATCGGGAGCGACTGCCACAAACAATGGCAGAGACCATCCAGCTAACGCCGGAATTCGAGCGCGCCATGGATCACGTCAAGCGCGAGCGTGGTTCCATTTTCGTCACCGGGCGGGCAGGCACCGGCAAATCGACCCTGCTCAAGGCCCTTCGCGAGACCGTCAATCTCAAAACCGCGGTGGCCGCGCCGACGGGCCTTGCCGCGGTCCAAGTTGGCGGTCAAACGATCCACTCGCTCTTTTCATTCCCCCCTCGACTGATCACGCCTGACATGATCCGCCCAGGCCGCAACGCCGGTGTACTGCGACGGCTGGAGCTTTTGATCATTGATGAGGTGTCCATGGTCCGTGCAGATCTCATGGACGCGATCGACAAGTCGCTGCGGATCACGCGCAAAGCGCCGGATGTCGCCTTTGGTGGCGTTCAGCTCGCCATGTTCGGCGATCCCCATCAGCTGCCGCCGATCGTCCAACGTGGCGAGATGCAACACTATTTTGCCGAGACCTTTGGCGGCCCGTTCTTTTTCAATGCGCCCGGATTGAGTGAAGCCGAAATTCCTCGCCTCGAGCTCACCGAGGTCTTCCGCCAGCGCGACGAGGATTTCATCGATATCCTCAACCATGTCCGCGAGGGCGAGGCCGACCCGGCGGTCCTGGAGCCACTCAATTCGCGAACCTGCGCGCTTAACGAGCTCAACGATCCGAGCCGATATGTTGTACTGACACCGACCAATCAGGCCGCGCACAACATCAACATGACGTTTCTCGAGCGCCTGCCCGGCACCGCGGTCGAGTTTGAAGCGATGGTGAGCGGCGAGTTCGCCCAAGGCGCCTATCCCACCGACGAGACCCTAGCGCTCAAGGAGGGGGCTGCCGTAATTCTGTTGCGCAACGATCCAAGGGGGCGCTGGGTCAATGGCACGCTGGCAACGATTTCCGAGATTGGCGAGCACACAGTTTCAATCGACATAGACGGCGAAACCCACGAACTCGAGCCGGAGGTATGGGAAAACGTCCACTATGCCTACGACCGGGGCAAAGATAAGATTGTCGAGACCGTGGCGGGCAAGTTTCGCCAGTTGCCGCTGCGCCTCGCCTGGGCCCTCACGATTCATAAATCGCAAGGAATGACGCTCGAACGCGTCTACATCGATTTTGGACGGGGAACATTTTCGCACGGCCAAGCCTATGTGGCCCTCTCGCGCTGCCGCTCGCTCGCAGGCTTGGCGCTCGCCCGCCCGCTTCGCCCTCGCGATATCTTGTTTGATCCCCAAGCCACCGGCTATCGAAACGTCTTCAGGCAGACACGCGAGCTATCTCCAGGTTAGCAGCCGAACAAATTGTTTTCCGCCGCCCACGCCCTAGTTCCCTTGCATCCCTCTTGCTCAGCTGCTTTGATCCGGCCGAAGCCGAACCACGCAGGCGGCAAGTCGTCGTCCGTTCCACGCCAATCCGCCTATGTCTGACTCATTGGGCGATTAGGTTTGGACGGGGAATTCGCAATAGAATTCTCATGTGAATTCAATGCCGCTTGAACGCAATCTAGGCCTGCTTGCGTTTGCAGGCTGGTACTACATGTCGGAGTTCGCGGTCATATGTCTGATAAGCATCTTCATTTCACCGAAGACGAACTTTCCGAGCGCCGCGAGCGAGCTTGCGCGCTCATGGCTGATGAAGGGCTCGACGGCCTGCTCTGCTTTCGCCAGGAAAGCATGTACTACCTGACCGGCTACGACACGTTCGGCTACGTCTATTTCCAATGCCTCTATCTCGGCGCCGACGGGCGGATGACGCTTTTGACCCGCGCGCCGGACTTGCGCCAAGCACAGTTCACGTCGGTAATCGACGAAATCCGGGTTTGGCGCGACGGCGCCAAGTCACGCCCTGTCAAAGCACTGCGTGCCATACTTGAAGAGCATGGCTGTCAAGGTCGAAGGCTCGGTGTCGAGTGGGAGGCCTATGGCTTGACCGCCAACAACGGTCGCGCGCTGGCGGCGGGACTAGATGGATTTTGCACCCTCAAAGACGCCTCTCACGTGGTGAGCCTGTTGCGCCTCATGAAAAGCGACGCCGAGATCGAGCATATCCGCCACGCCGCCGAACTCGCCGATGCCGCCTGGGACCGCGCGGTCGAGCTTGCCGCGCCCGATGCCTTTGAAGGCGACATTCTGGCCGCGATGCACGGCGAGATTTTTCGTGGCGGCGGCGACGACCCGGCCAACGAATTCATCATCGGTTCGGGGCCAGGCGCGCTCATGTGCCGTTATTTCACCGGTCGGCGAAACCTAGACGCCCAAGACCAACTCACACTTGAGTGGGCGGGCACCTACCGCCACTACCATGCCGCCATGATGCGCACCCTCGTCGTCGGCGAGGTTCCCGAGCGCCAGCGCGACCTCTACAAAGCCGCCCAAGAGGCGCTTGTCGCCAGCGAGGAGGCGCTCAAACCCGGCTCGCCACTCGGCAACGTGTTCGCCGCGCACGCCCGCGTACTGGATACCGCCGGCTTTGCCGCCCATCGCCTGAACGCCTGTGGCTACAGCATGGGATCCACCTTCGGACCCAACTGGATGGATTGGCCGATGCTCTATGAGGCCAACCCGGTGATTGCCGCTCCGGGCATGGTTTTCTTTCTGCACATGATTATTTTCGATTCAGACGCAGGTCTTGCCGCCACTCTGGGCCGCACCTCATTGGTCACCGAAAACGGATCCGAGCCGCTTTCCAAGGCGTCACTTGAATTGGTCGTGAAATAGTTGCCAGACGGAGGCGAATTGTGCGTGGCGAATGGGTCTACGTGACCGACGGCCATTCTCCGCCTTGAACCGCTTGCGGCCAAATCGTTGCAATGAGCGCGAAGGACAAAAACATCGTTGCAATGAGCGCCGCCATTAGGCCAACCTTTTCGCCAGCGCCATTCCACTCCCAAAGCCCGAATGAAATTGTCGCAAAGGGAAGCAAAAGAGCGAGCCCGACAAACACGATGTCTGGTGCACTACTGGTCAGCACTTTGAGCGGTTGCTCAAAACCAAACTGCTCCTGCACGATCACGGCAATCCAAAGGAAGGCCGTGGGCAGTAGGAGCAGAAGACTGACTCCTGTGTAATCCGATACGCTAAACATGATTCAAACCCTGCCCACGGAGCAACATTATCTCAATAGGGTAACTAGAGGGTTATCAGACCTAGCAGGCTGTTGAAGAACTCGGTGAGGTCGCGATGCGAGCGGAAATTGAGCGCTGG
>JAUVMS010000030.1 GCA_030600135.1 Hyphomicrobiales bacterium
ACTCCTTAGCACAATACGACGTAAGCTGTGCATTACCCTTTTACATTCACCACCTGCCTCAATTTGTGAACAACCTCGATGAGATCTCCCTGGGCTGAAATAACCGATGAGATGTCCTTGTAGGCTGCTGGGCTCTCATCGATCACACCGCTATCCTTGCGGCATTCGATACCGGCGGTGGCCTTCATGTGGTCGGCAACGGTGATGCGTCTCCTCGCCTCGGAGCGCGACATGGCGCGGCCCGCACCGTGGCTGCAGGAGCAAAAGCTGTCCGCATTGCCCTTGCCACGGACAATGAAGGAACCGGTCCCCATGGAGCCTGGAATGATACCGAGATCGCCCTTGCGCGCCCTCACCGCACCTTTCCTGGTCACCCAAATGTCGGCGCCGAAGTGGTTTTCCACCACGGCATAGTTGTGGTGACAGTTGACCGCCATATCGCCGATTTGGAACGGAGCTAAATGGTTGCGAAGGACGCGCAGAACGGCATCCATCATCGCTTGGCGGTTTTCCCAGGCGTAGTCCTGCGCCCACAAGAGGGCTTCGACATAGTCGTCAAAATGCTCCGTGCCTTCGGTCAAGTAGGCAAGATTTTTGTCCGGCAGATTTGAAATGTGGTGGCGCATGTCCTCCTTGGCCTTGGCAATGAAGTAGCGGCCGATGATGTTGCCCGGGCCACGGCTGCCGGAATGCAGCATGACCCACACGGCATCACTCTCATCGAGGCATATCTCGATGAAGTGGTTGCCAGTGCCGAGCGAGCCGAGTTGGTGGGCGGGCCCTTTGTGAGCAATCTTCGGGTGCTTATCGAGAATGGATTGGTAGCGTTGCTCGAGGTTGCGCCAGCGCGAGCCGACGGAGTTCGGCACGACTTGCCAACCACCTTTGCGGGCCCGGCCCTTGGTGCTGACAAAACCATGCGGTACCGCGCGCTCGATGTCGGAGCGGACTGTGCCGAGGTTGTCGGGCAAATTTTTCGCTGAGAGCGTAAGCTTCCAGGCCATCATGCCGCAGCCGATATCGACCCCGACGGCGGCCGGGATGATCGCGCCCTTGGTCGGAATGACAGAGCCGACAGTGGCGCCCATGCCCCAATGGCAGTCGGGCATGGCGGCCACGTGATTGTGGATGATGGGCAGCTTGGCGACATTTTCCATCTGGGTGATCGCGCCGTCATCCACGGCGACACCCTTGGTCCACATCTTGAGCGCGGCGCCACCCTCGACCTCATGGTGCTCATAGCCGCTCATTGTTCTTCTCCTAATTGTCGCTGGCGTCCTTGGCAGGGCTCGAACCTGCATCCTCCGCGTTCGCAGCGCGGTGCTTGCATCCCTTTCAGCTACGAGGATCTAACGACCTGCCGAATGTTTACCATTCTATCGGTTGGGCCATTTCGGCCGCAATGCCACTCGCCTGCCCGCTGAATTTAGCGCAGATCGGGGATCCAGGGGCCACAATCCCGTTTGGTTGTGGACGGTTGCCCCTGGTCCTGCCGAGCGCGCCAAAGAGTGATGCGGAGAGCCAAAAAAACCGCAGGCTGAATGACTCAGCATCTACATGGCGCGTGCCATTTCCCTGTTGTTTGCCTCCACCTGCTTGCGGATCCAGCGCATGAGGGTCATTGCATCCTCAACTGCGTTGAATGTGGCAGAGCCGGTGTCGGCAGCCGGAACCTGGAACAAAAAACCATTGTCGGTTCGATAGACCAGCGCGTCGTCGCGAAAGTACAGAAGTCGCGCCTTCTGGCCTTTTACGTACTTGAGTACAGTGCTGGATGTGCTCATTGCTCTTCTCCTTGGTTGGTGCCGCCCCGAGGATTTGAACCTCGCCTGCAAGGTCCACAACCTTGTGTGCTAGCCACTGACACTAAAACGGCGATTGGCGCCCCGTACCGGATTTGAACCGGTGACCTTCGCATCGACAGTGCGGTGCTCTACCGAACTGAGCTAACGGAGCAAATTTGTGAGCGCCGAAAGGCTAGTGTCGCCCGACAACCCTGGCCTCAGTAGCGCAAATGGCGAACCAGAGGCGCAATGCCAATTCCCGCCGTTGCGAGGCGTGCGGGCCGACATTTGTCGAGATTTGGGCTTCAGAACTCGCTCTTGCCTTGTGGCGATCGACGGTTTCGTCACCGACAAGCATCGGGGCACAGCTGCCCCATCAATCTCGGGCGTCGATCCCGGATCGGTGTGGCGACAGATGGTGATGCCGCGAGAAATATTTCGAGCAAGTGAACATAGCGGGAGGGGATATAGTGGCACCTGGTTCGAAAGTCAACCGGGAGGCGATCGGTGACGGTGTCGTGGCAAGAGGTGTTGTGCCGACATTCGCCTATGCCGAGACGAGCGGCCACGTAATGGAGAACAAAACCGTTCGCGGCGAACTGCTCGGGCCTATCCCTCTTGGCTGAATTGCTGGTCCAGAGAACATCGTTGGCCCGTTTTTTGATTCTGCGCATGGGCGGTGGGATGTGCTCCCGGCCAAATCGAGTGCGCCGAGGGTGGTATCGCGGCAAGTCCAAAATCGACAGATGGTGCGGGACATTGCGGCCATGGAACCGAAGAGCAGCTTTGCATAAGTGTGAATAGAGATATCCCTATTTGTTCGTACTATTCTTATGTTTTTCTTTAGTCGCATCACACAAACTTGGATCAGATCTGATTGATCTTGATTAACGATGTCCTTCGAAGGTTTGATCCTGCAAGCTACTCGCAATGTTACAACTTATGCCGGCAAGCGGTCGTAAACTGAAGGCTATCGGCGCTGTGCGAGCAAACAAGCATGCAGGTCGATAAATCCAGTTGCGGGTAATCAATTGATGAGCAGGGGCTTGGTCAAAGCAGCGGCGCCGTCAAAGGTCGCGAGTGCATTCCGCTCGTGTCGAGGGGCGTTTCTGGGCGCCGCCGCATTCAGCTTCTTCATTAACGTGTTGATGCTGACGGGGCCACTTTTCATGCTCCAGATCTACGACCGTGTGCTGACCAGTCGCAGCATATCAACGTTAATGGCATTGTTTGTATTGGTTGCCGTGCTGTTCGGCTTCGTTGGCTTGCTCGAATTCGTACGCTCTCGGCTGTTCACACGCATTGGAACCCGGCTCGATATCCTGCTGCAGGATGCTGTATTTACCTCCGTTTTGAAGCATTCAGTCAAGCGCTCCCCCCATGTCGGCACACGGCCGATCCGAGACTTGGAAACAGTTCGCGGCTACATCACCGGTGGCGGTCCGGCGATGCTATTCGATATGCCATGGGCGCCGGTCTACATCGCCGTCAACTTCATGTTCCACTGGATGCTCGGCGTGTTCTCGGTCGTGGCGGCGATCGTGCTATTCATCCTCGCCGCCATGAACGATCGGATGACCAGAACGGCCATCGAAAAGGGGGCGGGGGCTGCGGCGAACTCGATGGCGGTGGCCGAGGAAGGTCGCCGCAACGCCGATGCGCTGTCGGCTCTCGGGATGCTGGGCGCCTTTCAAATGCGCTGGCAAACGAGCCAAAGGGCGGCAGTTAGCGAAAGCCTCAGAGCGAGCGATCTCGGCGGCGTCATCTCCGCCATCTCGAAATCGGGACGCTTGCTATTTCAGTCCTCGATCCTTGCGCTTGGGGCGGCGCTGGCGATCGCGCAAGAGGTGACGCCCGGGGTCATGATCGCGGCGTCGATCATTCTTTCGCGGGCGCTTGCGCCGATCGATCAGGCGATCGTGCAGTGGCGCGGGTTCTCAACCGCAAGGCGGGCCTATCGCAGACTCTCGTCGCTGCTTGCACAAGATGGTGTCGGGGAAGCAGCGATGTCGCTTCCAGCTCCGAATGGAGATCTGGCGGTCGAGGGCCTTGTCATCAATTCGCCGGGACGAGAGCAGATTATCCTCCGGAATATCAATTTTGCGATGCGGTCAGGCGAAGTGCTGGGTATTGTCGGGCCGACGGGCGCGGGAAAGTCTACGCTTGGGCGCGCGCTCGTGGGGATCTGGCCGCCACTGCGAGGACATGTTCGCCTCGATGGCGCCGATGTCACACAGTGGGACTCCGACGCGCTCGGTAAGTTCGTGGGCTATATGCCACAGGATGTCGAGCTGTTGGATGGCAGTGTAGCGGAGAATATTGCACGTCTCGATCCCAATGCCCGGCCTGACGACGTGGTCAAGGCGGCACACCTGGCCAACGTCCACCACATGATTCTGCGTCTGCCAGAGGGGTATGACACGCAGATCGGCGAGCACGGCGATGCATTGTCGGCGGGCCAGCGCCAACGGATTGGGCTGGCGCGTGCGCTCTATGGCGACCCGGTACTCATCGTGCTCGATGAACCGAACGCAAATTTGGACGCGGAGGGCGAGACTGCTCTCATCGAAACCATCCAATCAACGCGAGACCGCGGCGCAACGGTCGTGATCATTGCCCACCGCCACCGTGCCATCAGCGTGACCGACAAGCTGCTTGCCCTCAAGGACGGCGTTCAGATTGCCTTCGGGTTACGTGACGAGGTGCTGACCTCGATGGCGCAAGCGCGTGGCGCAGTGGTCCCCAAGGAGAAGCTTAGTGTCGTTGCAAAACCCTAACTCCTACACCGACGAAACCAGCCTCGACCGAGCCAATCGCCGCGATATCCGGCGATATCTCCTGGTGGGCATTGTGGTCGTCGTTGCGTTGTTTGGGGGATTGGGTGGCTGGGCCGCGCTCGCGTCTATCCACGGGGCCGTCATTGCCAGCGGCACGGTGGTGGTCGATACCTACTCCAAGAAAGTCCAACATTTCGAGGGCGGCATTATCGCTGAAATCGCGGTGCGCGATGGCGACTTTGTCGAGGCCGGTCAGCTTCTCGTGCGCCTCGATGAAACCGATACGCGGGCCAACCTTGAGATCGTCATTGGCCAGCTCATCGAGCTCGAGGCCCAGCGCGCGCGTTTGTTTGCCGAACGCGACGGGCTGGACCAGATCGAGTTTGTCTCGCAATTCGACGTTCCCCAAGACGAGAAGCACCAGCAGATCTGGAATGGCCAGCAGCGCTTGCTGAAGGCGCGTTTGGATTTGCGCGAGGGGCGGGCCAAGCAGCTACACGAGCGGATCAACCAATTGGGTGAGGCGATCAAGGGACTTTCGGCGCAGCGTGAGTCGAAGAAATCCCAGAGCGAATTGATCAAGGCCGAGCTCGACGTGTTGATAGGTCTCGAGAAGAAAAAGTTGGTGAAGCTGAACCGCCTCCTGGCGCTCAAGCGTGAGGCGGCAAAGCTGCAAGGCGAACATGGGCAAATCATTGCCGATATCGCACGGACCAAGGTTCAGATCGGTGAGACGGAGCTCAAACTCTTGGAGATTGATCAAAGCGTACTTTCCGAGGTCCTCACGGAGCTGCGAGAGGTGGAGACCAAGATTGCGGAGCTCTCAGAGCGGCGTTCGATTGCGCAAGCGAAAATTGGCAGAACAAGAATTGTGGCCCCGAATGCTGGCTACATACACAACCTAAGCACACACACCGTGGGTGGTGTAATTGCCCCGGGGGAGCCGATCGTTGAGATCGTGCCGCGCAATGATTTGCTGGTTATTGAGTCCAGGGTGGCGCTGACGGATATCGATCAGGTGGCCGACAGGCAGATGGCGATCGTCCGGCTGACGGCGTTCGAACAAAGGGCAACGCCGGAACTGGAAGGCAAGGTGATCAATGTCTCTGCCGACGCCAAGCAGGATCGCGATGGTACACCGCCCTACTACTTGGTGAGAGTTAGGCTGTCTGAAGGCGAACTGGCAAAGCTCGAGGACAAGATATTGGTCCCCGGCATGCCAGTTGAGGTTTTTATCCAGACCGGCGCACGAACGGTCCTCAGCTTTTTGACCAAACCACTCATGGATCAGCTCAGGCACGCCATGCGAGAAGGCTGAGCCGGATCGCGGACGTCGAAATGCCGGTGCGTGTCGGGCTCAGACAATCTGATTGACGAGCTCGCTTTGGGCACGTTCGAGGCGTTGCAAATTTTCCAGCAGTATGTCGATGACATTGTCCTCGTATTTGCGCGTCTCACCAGCGGTGTGAGGGGTCAGGACGACATTTTCCATGGCCCAGAGTGGCGATTCCATCGCCAGCGGTTCGCCGATCACGGTGTCGATGCAGGCGCCTGCAATGCGGCCAGTTGCCAGCGCTTCGATGAGCGCATTTTCATCCACGCAACCACCGCGAGCGACGTTGACGAGAATGGCGGTGGGCTTCATGGCGGCAAGCGTCGCATCGTTGATCAAGTTCGCGGTTTCAGGCGTTAGCGGGCATGTCAGGACAACGACGTCACTGCGGGAAAGGAGAGGAACAAGTGCGCCGGGCGGATGGAGTTCATCGACATCGTCAAGGCGTGTCGTGCAATCCCGCTTAATGGCGAGAACAGTCATGTCGAAAGCCTTTGCGAGGCGTGCCAGGCGCTGGCCAATCTTGCCGAGCCCGTAGATCAACATGGTTTTGCCGGCGAGTTCGTCCTCGCGGCGGGCGTTGTCAGAGATCATGCCGCGCCAATGGTGTCGTTGTTGGTTGTCACGACCAATATGGATTTGACGTGTGAAAGCCAGCAGCAGCGCCATGGCGTGCTCACTTACAGCGGTTTTATTGCAGCCGCTGGCGTTGGCGAGGCGGATGCCGGCCGCCCGCAGGCTTTCAAGATCGAACTGATCGCACCCGGCGGCGCAGACTTGAATGAATCTCAGCCTTTGTGCCTTGGACAGGAATTCGTTGCGCCAAAATCCCGAGATGACCAAAATGTCGCCACGGCCGATCTGGGCCGCCGTTTCTTCGGGCGTCCAGCTCTGAAAACTCGCAATGCCAAGGTTTCGGGCTTTGAAGTGATCGTGGAGACGATAGGCAGAATGAGCGAAATGAATGCAGAGGTCGGCAGAAGCTTTGGGCACTTGGATTGTCCGGTTTCTAACGTGATCGCAGCAATGAACTCGGACCAACGTTAGGGGATCGCGGACTGCAAGACCAGCCGGGGCAAGTGCGCATTCGCCGAATTTCTAGACCATGATCTTTTTGATTGGAATCATGGTCTCGTTTTTTTCGCTCACGCCAAATGCGCCTGCGGCGCATGGCTGCGCGGGCGCGGCATTTTTTCTGTTTGCGCTACCGCTCGCGACAAGCGCTCGCTACTTGAGCGCGATACGCCGGGCCGCAGTCGCGGCCTGAAGCGCGTCCATTCGAAAATGATTGCGCTTTAGATGCTACCAGACGCCCTTGGTCAATCCACACCAAACATAGCGCCAAATGGTCGGGTGGAACCATTGCTCGGACGGTAAATCCACTTCCATCGTCTTCAAGTTGCCTCGCAGGGCGTCCTCGATGGCGTCGACCACCAGCGGCTTGCCGACGGCTGCTTGAAGTACAGGATAGGTAACGAAGTTGTCGTTCGGGCCGGCCTCGAATTTGGTCATGGAGATGATGCCGCCGGTGTCCACGCCCTCATCGACGAGGTGAATAGCGACACCTGCATTGTCTACATCGCCCGTCGCCAGAGCCCAGTAGCCGCCGTTCATGCCGCGATACTTCGGGTTGATGCCAGCGTGATAATTGATGAACGGCGCCGCGACGCTTTTCAGTGTCGCCTTGCGGATCATGCGCGTGCCGACGACCAGTACGACGTCTGGGGATGCCGCCCTGAGGGCAGCGCGGCACGGTTTTGAGTTTACCGACTCGACGTGTGTCAGTCGGCAATTGTCGCTCGCAGACGGCTCAAGCGCGGCGTTTGCAATGATCTCTTGCTTTCGATCCGCGCTTCGTTTGTGGAGCAGTTTGAGGACAATGCCAAATGCGACTTGACCAATAGTCGAGAGCGGGCCGACCAGCTTCATGCGTCGCTTGATGAGGGTGCTCGTCGGCTCCTTGTTTTCTTCAATGACGTGGACCGGTCCATAGCGCTCGATGAGAGCGTTGATCATGATCCAGGGGAGCGGTCCGCCACCCGACAGTACAGCGATGCGATCGGCATCGGCTCGTTGGTGGGGCTCAGGGTTCGCTGCCGGTGCCGTCGGATTGGCGGGAAGCGGCGCGCCTTGCGGCGTTTCAATGTCCAGGCTCATGAATTCAGCTTCTCGAATCTTGGGTGACATCGGCAGTTGCACCTGCCCTGTGCCAACCATGAGTTTGTGAAATACGATGATCCCACGTAGCGGTTTACAATCATCGATTTGTGATCGAACAAATTGTATCAAAATCGATGCAAATATTCAGTAGACGTCTCTATAAATCGTTAAGGCAAAGTAAACTTCAATCAAGAGGTGAACTATATGCTTTCAAAACCAACCAGTACGTTAACCGTGTTTATCCCGACTTCGTCTATGGCGTAGCCGCCCTCCATAACAAACAAGGTTTGCCGTCCAAGACCAGCAATCATCGCGCCGAATGTGGTGAAGTCGTCCGACGTCAGCTTGAAGAAGCTGATGGGATCGAGCTCGAATGTGTCAACGCCGAGGGACACGATCACGGCGTCTGGTCCATAGCTATGGATACGTTCCAGTGCCACGACCAGTGCTTCGCGCCATATGTCGAAGGGGGTGTTCGGCGGCATCGGGTAGTTGACATTGTAACCCTCACCGGCACCGGCGCCCGTCTCATTGGCATAGCCGAGAAAATAGGGGAAGGTTTCTTCCGGCATGCCATGCAGGGAAACAAAGAGCACGTCATCGCGGTCATAAAATAGGTCCTGAGTGCCGTTTCCGTGGTGAAAGTCGACATCGAGGATGGCGATACGTCCCGCGCCTTGATCGAGCAGCCATTGGGCGGCAATTCCGGCATTGTTCAGGAAACAATATCCACCGAACAGGTCGCTCGTGGCGTGGTGTCCAGGCGGGCGGCAGAGGGCGAAGACGCAGCCGGCGCCATCCTGGATGAACTTTGCGCCGGTCACCGCCACGTCCTTGCTGGCGATAGCAGCCTCCCACGTGCCCGGACTGATGGAGGTTTCGGCCGCGAGAGCATAATAGCCGAGCTTGCCGTCGATGTGGTTAGGCGGTTTTTGAACCATGCGGCGCGCGGGCCAACACGTGGCGATGGCCTCACCTTCAAACCCGGCGGCGGACCATTCATCCCATGCGGTCTCAAGGAATTTGACAAAGTCGCGGTCGTGGACCCGCAGCACAGGCTCGAGACCGAAGTCGTCCGGCGCGACGACCTCGCCAAGGCGTTGCGTGCGGACACGATCGATGATCAGTTCGGCGCGCGACGGTCGCTCGAAGGGATAAACCAGCTGGCCGCCATAGAGTTCGGTTTGAGCGTCCCGCAACTTGTGGCGTTCGGAATAGACAGTACGCATGTGACAACCTCGGCTTGGAAATGTGGTGAGCAACGGCGATCGGCGCCGACGAGTGAGCAGCGCAGTATGCTAGAGCCTTATCCAACTCGCGGCCAGACGCGGGCGGCAAATTCCGGATAGAATTGCGCGACACTTGGAGCGATTTGCTGGCGGATACGCTCTAGGCGTTCTGGACTTGGGCACGGTGTAGCTTCGATTCGAGCCGGTTCGTCGAAGGTGAAACCGGTTGCCGCGCGCACTTCCTCAACGGTCACGCCCGGATGCACGGACTGCAGTGAAAATCGGCCGCTCGATTTGTCAAAGGCGAACACGCACTTGCTGGTCACCAGGGCCCGCGGACCGCCAGGGCGGTAAACATTTTCAGGACTGGTCCCCGGCGCGGAAATAAAATCCACCTTTTCGACCAAGGTGCGAGGTGTGTGCTCCTCGCGAAAGAGGATCACCTTGGGGATGACAAAATACATGAATGCCGAGCCGAATGAGCCGGGGAAACGCTTGTCGAGGTTTGGATAATCACCAACGCCGATCAAATTGACGTTGGCCGCGCCGTCGATTTGCACGCCGCCTAGGAAAAACGTGTCGATGCGTCCCTGGCCAGCGCAATCGAAGAGTTCGCGCCCACCATCTGTAAACGTGTTGTTGCGCAGGGACTGGATGACGGTGACGTCCATGCGGTGGTTTGCTTCGGATTGAGCGAGCAGCGCGGCGGAGCCCGGTATCGGCGAGGCGGCGCCGACGGCAATATGGCGGTCCTTGGCCACCATGTCGGCAATCAATGAGATGAGCAGTTCTTCAAGTTTCGGCTCAAACCCAGGCACCGGCGTGCTCATGCAACTTCGAGCTCTTGGAACACGCGCTCGTCGAGGTAGCGTCGAAAGCCGTCCCTGGTTCTCGCGGCGCTGGCATAAGCTCGCAGCTCACTTGCATCTTCCTCATAGAGGCCATGAAGTGCGCAGGGCCATGCGCCATTTGGGGCGACAGCGATCTCGTCGACGTAGAGTGCCGGCAGCACGCCAGCGGTTTGGTTCTCGTTTTCGAGAAAGTCGGTGTCGCGCACCTCTTCTACTGTGACGAGTGTGCGATCAGCTGCGTGGACCATTGTGGCGAGGTCACGCTTGCGCCCTATCCAAACGTTGCCATTGCGATCGGCCGATTGGGCGTGGATGAGGGCGACGTCCAGCTTTGTCGCCGGCAAAAGGACAATCGGATCAGCATACTCGTCCTCGGAACCGTGAGCATTCGTCGCGAACGGGTTGTCGATAACCTTCCAGTCCGGGCGATGCTTGAGGATGTCGGTGCCGAGGAGCCCGCGTAGCGGCATGAACGGCACACCTTTTTCCGCAGCCTGCAACTGGGCATGGAGTGCTGGACAGGTTGAATCGCGCATGTCCAGCTCACCCGCTTCAAAAGCGTCTGAGAAGCGGGGGGCTAGGCCATATTCGCCCAGCGTCACAGCCGCAGCCTCGATGGATGTCACACAACCAGCGCCAATCAGCATGTCACCCTGAATGGTGGTGAGCGGAAGACAGTAGAGATGAAGATCCTCGACTTTGCGCCTGATGAGGGCTCGGGTCGCGGTCATGGGGACGCCGGAATAGTCCGCCGGTACGCCGAGACGGGTGCCGTTCGGAATGGTCGCAACCAGATCGTCCACGGTCGAGATTTTGGGCCCAGTGATCATCATGTCCTCGCCTCAAAATTGGTCGGACGGGCGTTTCGGGAACCCATGGCCGCGATCGGTTCGCGACAACGGTTCAGCCGGCTCTGCCAAGTTAGTTTACACAGGAAACGGTTCGTCTGCACCTCGGGCCGTTGATAGCCACACACTCTTGGTCTGCACGAACTCCCTGAGGCCGTCCCAGCCGTTCTCGCGGCCATAGCCACTTTGACCATAGCCGCCGACAGGCGACATGGGGCACGCGTTGAAGTAATTGTTGATATAGATCGTTCCGGCGGAGATAGCGTCGGCGAGGGTGAGCGCGCGGCGATAGTCTTCGGTCCAAATGCCCGCCGCAAGCCCGTATATGGTGCCGTTGGCGATCTCAATCGCCTCACCGTCGTTCTCGAACTTGAGAACGGCGAGTACCGGTCCGAAAATCTCATCCTGGGCAAGGGGCATATCGGGCGTCACGTCGGCAAAAATCGTCGGCTCAATGAACCAGCCCTTGGCGCCACCCGGATGAGCAGCGTTGCCGCCGAGGACGAGCTGTGCCCCTTGGTCTCGCGCGCTCTCGATGTGGCTCAGCACCCGTTCGAAGTGCTGGCGATTGGCGATCGGGCCGACATGGGTGCGCGGGTCGCTCGGGGGGCCGAGGCGGGCCTTGCGCGCCATCTGAGCGATCCTGTCCAGCACCTCGTCGTGCACAGGGGCCTCGACCAGCAATCGCGATCCGGCGATGCAGCTTTGCCCCGCCGGCGGAAAGATCCCGCCAACGACGCCTTTGACGGCAGCATCCAAGTCAGCGTCGGCAAAAAGGATTTGGGGCGACTTACCGCCAAGCTCCATGGTGACGCTCTTGACGGTGCGGGCGGCGATCTTGGCGACCTTGCAGCCACCTTGAAGTGAGCCGGTAAAGCTCACTTTTCGCACGAGAGGATGGTTGACGAGCGCCTCTCCGGCCTCGTCGCCATAGCCGGTGACGACGTTGAGCACACCCGGTGGCAGATCGGCATCCTCGAATGCCTTCATGAGTTCCAGGGTCGATGCGGAGGCAAATTCGGACGACTTGAGGACGACCGTGTTGCCGGCAGCCAGTGCCGGGGCGATCTTCCAGGTGGCGATGAGCAGCGGTGAGTTCCATGCCGTGATGCAAGCGACAACGCCAAAGGGTTCGTGCTTTGTGTAGTTGAAAATGCCCGATTGGCCGGTCGGTATTACGGCACCTTGGAGTTTGTCGGCAATGCCGGCGTAATACTCGAACGTCTCCACGAGGCCACCGGTGAGACCGGGCAGAATGTCAACGACGCGCTTGCCGTTGTCGCGGGTCTCAATCTCGGCAAGGCGATCAGCGTGGGCAGCCATTGCCGCTCCAAGACGGCGGATCATCTTGCCACGATCCGTCGCCGACATGCGGCCCCACGGCCCGGTCGCGAACGCGTCGTGTGCCGCTCGTACGGCCTTATCGACATCCTCGGCCTGGCAGCGCGGGATTTGAGCCCATGGCTCTGCCCGGAACGGGTCCTCAGATGCGATATAATCGCCGCAGACAGGTGCGAGCCACTGGCCGCCTGCGTAATACCCATATGTCTCCAAATTGTCGCTCCAAAATTTACTGCCAAGTCCCTCGGCCATCTGCCTATGAGCGCCATGGTAGCGGCAACATTGTCACGCTCAAGTCGTCGCTGTCGAGCTAGTCTTTGACCTGGAGGGCGGAGACCGTTGCGTCGACGACGTCACGTGTGGTCGCTGTGCCACCCAGGTCCGGCGCGAGCACGCCATCGGCCAACACGTTGTCGGTTGCCACCTCGACGCGCCGTGCCAGATCTGGCCTTGCTAGCGAGTGTCGAAGCATCATTGCGACGCTCAAGATGGTGCCGATCGGATTGGCTATTCCCTTGCCGGCGATGTCGGGTGCGCTGCCATGCACGGCTTCGTAGATGGCGGGGCAGTTTTTTGTTCCCTCAGGTGTTAGGCGAGTTAGCGATGCCGATGGCAGCATGGCGAGAGATCCAGCGACAACGCCAACGAGGTCGGACACGATGTCGCCGATCAGATTGTCACCGAGAATGACATCGAAGGCTTTTGGATTTTTGATGAACTGGTAGACGGCGTTGTCTGCATAGAGATGAGTGAGCGCCACGTCCGGATAGTCTTCGGCTCCGATCCGGGTGACGATCCGGCGCCAAAGGACACCGCTCTCCATGACGTTGGCTTTGTCCAGTGAGGCGAGCCGACCGCTCCGCCGTCGCGCGAGCTCAAAGCCAACTCGCGCAATTCGCTCAATCTCTGCGCTGGTGTAATAGTTGGCGTCATAGCCCGCAAAGCCGCCATCGGCAAGGCGGTCAATGCCACGGGGTTCACCAAAATAAAGTCCCGAACATAGTTCACGAACCACCATCAAATCAGTTCCGCGAACGTGCTCAGGGCGAAACGGCGTTTTGTCGATCAGGGCGTCATAGCAACGCGCTGGCCGGAGGCCGGCATAGACGTCAAGCTCCTGGCGCAGACGTACCAAGCCGTCCTTTTCGGTGGGACCGCCTTCGATCTCAACATTATCCCACTTGGGTCCCCCGACGGCGCCAACGAGTAAGGCATCAGCGGCGCGGGCTTTTCTCACCGTTTCGTTACGGCAAAAAACGCCATGTGCGTCGTAGGCGGCGCCATGAAGCAGATCGTGTTCAATCTCGATTTCAAGGCCACTATCGCGCGCAACGCACGTTAGGATTTCGAGCCCCGCATCAACCACCTCGGGCCC
>JAUVMS010000353.1 GCA_030600135.1 Hyphomicrobiales bacterium
AACGCTTCGGCTGAACGTCGCGCCATCCGGCCCTTCACCACAATGACAGCACGGTCGTGTGGCCACGGCAGGCACCGAGCCTCGCCGTTTCGCATAAACAGTTTCGCTAAACGGCGCATGCCAATGTTACGAACTCGTCAACTTGCTCCGCATAGGTTACCGGTTTGCGCATGCCCAATTGGGTCCAACGAATCAATCCGACCAATGAGCGAAGGTCAGGCTATGAGCAACACGCTGGTAATCTCGAATCCATACGAGAATTCGCAGTCTCTACCGTTTCGATTTCGACAAAAGCGCTTCCACCACGTGAAGAAGCTCATTGATGACATTCTTGATCGCAAGGGATCGTGCAAGATCATCGACATCGGCGGCGAGCAATCTTATTGGAACATTGCGGATGACTTCATTGCTCGCCAGAACAATGTTGCTGACGTCCAGACCACACGGCCCAACTTCAAGAGTTATTTGGGCGACGCGGCGGAACTCAATACGCTCGAGGATAACGCCTACGATCTCGTGCATTCCAATTCCGTCATCGAGCACGTCGGCGGTTGGGAGCAAATGGCACGCATGGCGGTCAATGTACGTCGGCTTGCACCCGAATACTTCGTACAAACACCGAACTTCTGGTTTCCGTACGAACGGCATTTCCGCTGCCCGGCATTCCACTGGCTGCCCGAGCAGGTTCGCTACCATATGTTGTTGAATTTCCGCATGGGATTTGCCCCACAGCGCCAGCAAAACGTCGATGAAGCAATGCGGCGCATTCATTCGACGTCGTTGCTCGATCGACGGCAAATGCGGGCGCTCTTTCCCGATGCTGACATCGTGGCCGAGCGGTTTGGATTCTTGACTAAATCGCTCATGGCAATCCGGGACTGACAGATCGGTAGTCAATGTTGCAGCCAAGCCACTCTACGAACCAACGACGTGAATTTACTCTGTTAGCAGATTGTATTCCCTTAACTAACTAAGATTTATCAAGTTTCAACAAAGTCAAACTCTGAGATAACCCAAGCTCTGGCAAAATCTTCGTTGTTTGATTGACTTCAGTTCGGCGAGTTTCTTTTTGCAGTTAATTGAAGGTTTAAGTGCGAATCTGACAATCCAGGTCCTGGACGAGGGGCCTGATTCGATGATTGCTAGACTGAGCTTAACGCTTTTGGCGTGTTTTGCTTTGCTCGCGGGATGCAGACCTCGCGACGACTACATCTATACGGTCAGCGCGCCGCCGGCGTCCTACACGCTTGGAGCTGGCGACCAGATTCGCGTTATCGTGTTCGATCAGGACCAGGTCACTGGCCTTTACTTCGTCGACGCCTCAGGAAAGATTTCCGTGCCGCTGGTCGGCAACGTCCGGGCCGCCCATCGCACGACACAGCAAGTCGAAAGGGCGATCGCCGCTCGCCTTCGGGCCCAAGACATCATCAAAGAGCCGCGTGTCTCCGCCGAAGTGGTTCTCTATCGTCCGTACTTCATCCTGGGCGAGGTCAGCGCGCCAGGTAAGTACCAGTTCAACGCGGGTTTGACCGTAGAAAAGGCCGTGGCGACGGCGGGCGGGTATACGATCTACGCCGACAAATACCGCATTCGGATCACCCGGCAAGAGGGCGGTGAATTGGTAACAATACCGGCTCTGCCATTTGACGTCGTGCGACCGGGAGACAGCGTGTTCATCGAAGAGCGCTGGTTCTAGACTAAAATTTACTTCCGCTGGTCACTTGTTCGCGGGCCAGTCAGGCGAAGTTACGCCGCGAGCAAGAGGCTCGGCGCCGATCGCAGCGCTTGGTCCGATTTCGCTCAAACGGTGTTCGGCCTTGTCGAGCCAATCGGCTCGGACGTCCACGCCCCAGCCTGGTGCATCGGGTATCGTTGCCTTGCCATCTCTAATGGCAAAGGGCGATTGAACAAAGAGCCCTTCCTGCCAGGGGTAGTAGTCGGGACCCTCGATGGAAAACTCAAGGTACTTGCCGGCATTGGGAATGGCGCCCAGCAGATGCATGGTGAAAAGCGTCACCATCGACAGGTTGGCGCAATGTGGTGTGCAGGGCAGCCCGGCCTGCTCGGCCATCTTGGCCACCCGCAGGGTGCGGGTCATGCCGCCAAGGTAGCAGACGTCGGGCTGGATGACGTCGACCGCACGCATGTCAATCATCCGCCGCCATATGGTCAAATCGCAATCCTGCTCGCCACCAGTGACATCGATGGTTAGGGCGTCCGTCACTTTCTTGGTCTGCTCGAGTTCCCAGTAGGGGCATGGCTCTTCAAAGTGGCTCACGCCGTTGGCCGCGAGCATCTGGCCAACTTCAATGGCACGCTCGGGTGAAAAGCCGCTGTTGGCGTCGACCAGGAGCGCGACGTCGTCGCCCAAGGCAGCGCGGACTGTCGGCACGATTTCCTCGGTCCGCCCGGGCCATTCGTCAACGTCGCGACCGCACTCGGCACCGACGCGAAACTTGAAGGCGTCGAAGCCAAACTCGTCACGCAAACGGGCAAGCCGGACCGCCTCGTCGGCGGGGGTAATGTCGCGCTTCATGGAGGAGGCATAGGCGCGGATTTGCCTCGGCATGCCACCGAGAAGCTCGCACACGCTTTTGTCCTCGAGCTTGCCGCGCAGATCCCACAGGGCAGTGTCCAGCCCGCCCATGGCGCGGCGCAGATAGGAGCCAGGAAACTTGTGCTCGCGCTCAGGAATAATATCCATGAGGTGATCAATATTCAAAACATCCTCGCCGAGGGCATAGGGGGCGACCTGGCGGTGTACGACGTGGGCCGTGATGTCTGCGTAGTAAGGTGCGACCTGGCCCCAACCTTCGGCCCCCGCGTCGGTGCGGACACGTACGAAGCAGACAAACTCGTTGGTGAAAGTTTCGATGCTCGCGATTTTCATGGGCACTCAGTCCAATTCAATCGATGACCGGGTGATAACCGGTTAGCCCGCGGCTGGCGAACAATCAATTTTCGATGCGCACCAGGCCGCTCGGTCAAGATTGCGGATCAAGTTACGGTCTTCATGCACAATGCCTCGGCGCACAACTCTCCTGCAAGACACCGATGGTGCGCGATATTGGCCATCATGCATCGATCGACTTTTGTCCGCGGCAGCGAAATGGCGAACTTGCGCAAAGCGATGGCCCAATCGCTGGATGGATATCCGATCGGCCCGGCACTTGTTGCTCTGGTCGACCCGGCGTGAAAATCGATCTGGCGATGCGATGAACGCTTGCCCGCGAACTCGCGATCCCGCATCGTCACAATGCCACCACATGAGGCATGAATTGGCCGACACGGCGCGAACATCTCGATCGGTATCCAACATCGGAATTGGGACAGCATGGACAAGGAAAAACTCGACGCACTGCGAAAGAAGTACGGCGAAGCCAAAGGCGGAGATATTTTCAATCCGAAATTCAAGAAAGTTGCGGAAAAGCTATTCTCAGGCGGTGACAACAGAGCCCTACCTTATGCCAATCCCCCTACGTTGCTGGATGCGCCCTATCGCCCAGGCGCGGTTGAGAACGGCAATTTGGATGGAATTGATGTGGCGCTCGTTGGTGTTCCGACTGACATCGCGGTCACCAACCGAACCGGCGCCCGATTTGGGCCGCGAGCCATGCGTGCCCTGGAGCGTATCGGGCCATACAATCACGTCTTGAATTGCATTCCGTCAGCCGACTTGAACGTCGCGGATACCGGTGATGTGCCTTTTCGCGCACGGTTCGACCAAACGTCGATTATCGAAGATATCGAGACACACTATCAAAAAATCGTTGAAGTCGGCGCAATACCACTGACCGCCGGCGGCGATCATTCGATTAGCTATCCGATACTCAAAGCAGTCGGGCGGGACCGACCTGTCGGGATGATCCACATCGATGCGCACGCCGATACGGCGGGCGAGTTCGATGGAAGTAAATTCCACCACGGCGGACCGTTTCGATTGGCGGTGCTTGATGGTGTGCTGGATCCCGAACGTACGATCCAAATTGGCATTCGCGGCAGCGCTGAATTCCTGTGGGATTTTTCCTATGATTCGGGAATGACGTTGGTTCATGCGGAAAAATTCGAAGAACAGGGGGCAAGCGCCGTGGCGGAAATGGCGCTTAGCGTCGTCGGCGACGGGCCAGTCTACATCTCATTCGATATCGACAGCATCGATCCGGGCTTTGCACCGGGGACTGGCACGCCGGAGGTCGCCGGCTTGACGCCCAGACAGGTCTTGGATCTGCTGCATGGTTTAAAAGGGGTTGACGTCGTAGGGGGGGACGTGGTCGAGGTGGCGCCACAGTACGATGCTACCACCAACACGGCGCAGGTCGCGACCCAAGTCATGTTCGAGCTGTTGTGTCTTGTTGCGCTGCGCAATAAGACGTAGCGCACAATCGGTTCGATTTGGATCGGGCTTTGCATTGGCTGGCCGTGCCACCGCGGCATTCGGTATGCGGCGAGCGGCGCGACAAGTTTGTATTTGCTAGTTTCGCGAGCGCCCGGATATATTTGACCTCGCGGCCATAAAGCGCGGGGT
>JAUVMS010000466.1 GCA_030600135.1 Hyphomicrobiales bacterium
AGACGAAAAAACCACAGGTGTCGCGATCCACACGAGTTCTTCAACAGCCTGCTAGAGCGTGATCAGACCAAATAGACGCAATTCTGCTTATCGATTGGCCGACGCGCCAAATTCTCGGAATTCATGCCACGCCTTCACGTGGCCCACCTGTCCTGACACCCGGCTTCGACGATCCGACCAGCGACCACTCCTCCTCCGGCGTCTCCTCGTGGGCCGCCAGCAACCGGCTGTCAGCCAACTCGCCAGCGCGCTCGAGAATGGGATAAGCTACAGACGTCAAATGGCTGTTGATCCGCTTCAAATCGCGGAGCACATCAAGGTGAAGCGAACTCGAATCGATCGATTCCGGAAGCCCATCGCCTATGCGCACGAAATGCTTCTCGATGTAGTCCCGCTCAAGTTCACGGATGCTGCTTTTTTGCTGCAGAAGTTGCCGTGCCAAGCCGAGGTCTCCCGAAACGAAAATATTGAGTGCAAGCTCCAGATTGGTCACCACACGGCCATGAAAGTCGACCAGCTCTTCCTTGCCTGCTTCTGAAAAAGACGCCTTTGACTTGGATTTTTTGGCGGCAAGTTCCATCAGGTTCTTGTCAATGATGTCGCCGATGTGCTCGAGATTGGTCGTAAAGCTCAGGATTTCGATGCTGCGATTGCTCTCGTCCTGATCGAGTTCTTCTCTGGTAAGCCGGGTCAAGTAGAACTTGGTCGCCTCGTGCAGACGGTCGACAACGTCGTCCATTCCCTCGACCTCTTTGCGCATCGCGTCATCGTTGTTTCGTAGCACGTCCATCGTACGGGCGAGCATTTGCTGCACGAAGTCTCCTATCCTAAGTGCCTCGCGAGAGGCGCAGGCCAACGCCACAACCGGTGACCCGAGCGCAGCTTCGTCCAAATGACGCGGACGGCCTTCGTCCTCTCCAACCGGTCCGACGGGGAACAGCCGCTGGCAAAGTTGATCGATGGCTCCGACAAATGGCAATGCTACGAGCGCGATAGACAAATTTAGAGCGGTATGAAAGTTCGCCACGATCAACGCTGGCGTCGGCCCAAGTACGTTGGCATCGATACCAGTTAGCAGAACCAGCAACGCGAACACAATGACGCCGACGACCCGCGCGAACAGATTGCCAACCGGCGCGCGTCGCCCCACAATCGGCCCGCGCCACGTCGCCATAACCGGTAACATCGCGCTCCCGAGATTGGCGCCCAACACGAGAAGCAGTGACATTGTCGGCTCGACCGCACCGGTTGTCGCCAAGGAAGCGATCAGCAAGACCACCGCGACGCTCGAATGGGTCAGCACCGTGAGCAACGCGGCAATAAGTATTGCCAATACCGGCTCGTCTCCCAGCCGATCGAGCAAAACGCTCAGTGATTCAGACGTTCTGAGCGGCTCGGAAGCCGCAATTAGAAGCTGCAGTGAGAGCAGAACCAGACCAAGTCCGATCAGTGCCCGTGAGAAGCTGCGCTGTTTGTTGCGCTCGGTCGAGAGAAAACCGACGACGCCGGCGACGAAAAGCAATGGTGAGATCCACCCAATTCGCTGCGACAATAATTGGACGACAAGGGTCGTTCCAACATCGGCGCCGAGCAGAATCGCAATGGCGACAGAGCCCGCGATCACGTTCCGCGCGGCAAATGACGCGACGATGAGCGAGGTGGCCGTGCTGCTCTGGAGGACGCCGGTGACGCCGATGCCGGCTAAAAACGCAGTGATACGCTTGTCGGCCGTCGCCGAGATGGCGCGCCGAATTTCCGATCCGAACGCACGCATGATGCCGGTCCGCACCATGCGTATACCCCAGAGCAAGAGGGCCACGCCGCCCATGAGATTGAGCAAGACTTCCATGCCCAGATCGATCAAACCTCCGGAATTCTGCGCACAAATTTGCCGGCAATGTAACGCGGCGGCGTCATTACCCGCAAACCCACCTTAGAATTCGTCATACACTGCCTTAACGCCCTACGCACGTTTCCGGGACCTATAGGCGGAATGACGCGGCGCTACGACGGGCAAATCGTCTCGCCTCAGTCAAGGCCTCTCGCCGCGCGCCAATCGTGCGTTGACATCCTCGATCACTGGCTCGATGTCGGCGAGGTTGTCGATGACGTAATGCGCACCCGCCTTTTCCAAGATGTCGCGGGTCAACGCCATGCGGCGTTCAATTTCATCTTTTGACAGCTGCTCGCCCTGCTCCGGCGTGTCGACATCCATGTAGTTCGAGTACCGCACCACACCGACACCCCAGCACCCGGCGTTGAGCGCCTCACCAATACCGGAAACGGTATCGTCGACCTTGACCACCGACTGGATCGGATGGACACCCATCAAATCGAGGTTCCTGTAGACCATATGTGGTGCCGGCCGAGCGCCATGGATAACCTCGTCACCGGCAACAGAGGCGTCCGGCCGGTAACCTTGCTTTGCCGCTTCTTCTTCGAGAATATCGACCATGGGTCGCGTAAAGCCGGTCGAGCTGCCGATCTTAACCCCCTGGGCTTGCAGGCGTTGCGTCACCTCGGCAACGCCGGGGAGCAGCTTGGCATAGCCTCGCAGGCAATCGAGCTGCAGCGGCACGAAGTCCTCGAACATCCGATCGACGTCATTTTGATCGGGATAGTCGTCGTGCACGCGCATCCAGCGCTCGCGAATTTCCGGATCTTCGGTGAGCGCTTTGATGTGCAGGTCCTTGCGCAGGCCCATGGGACCACGCGCTTCTGACATCGCGATCTCGACGCCCTGATTCTTGAACACCTCGACGAAGACAACGGCAGGCGCGACGACGTAGGCGTCGGCGGTGGTACCGCTCCACTCGAGAACAAGTGCCTTTACTTTGCCGCGGTAGGATCGGCTGTAGACGAAATCGGTCATGGACATTTTCCCAGGTTCAAGTTGTGGATGGTTAGGTTTCTCGACTTCAGTTGAACTCTCCGCAGTGGCTCTCATGGCCGCGCATGTGTCCTTCGCCCACCATCGCGGACGCCAAGATTGCGTGCGCGACAGGCACTGAACATAACCTTGGCAACCACCTATCTGATTGCGAAACTCCTATGAGCTGGCCTCGGCGCCGCCAGGGACATGGTTGAGCCCGATGGCAAATGCATCAAAATTCCGCAGGTCGTCCGACAAGCCACTGGTCTTGCGGTTGACGATGATCGGGATCTCTTGCTCGGTGATCCCGCCATGCGACCGCAGAGGCTCCTTGAGGGCCGAGAGGTCGTGATCGACCTCGCGGGTCCCGA
>JAUVMS010000420.1 GCA_030600135.1 Hyphomicrobiales bacterium
GCCCGTGATGTTGCTGCTCGACGGCTATATTGCCAACGCCGCTGAACCCTGGCGACTGCCCGACCTCGACGATATTGGGCCCATTGATGTCGACTTTCGCCAGGATCCGAACGGATTTCAGCCGTACTTGAGAGTTGAAGAAACCTTGGCTCGGCCATGGGCGGTGCCCGGCACACCAGGTTTGGAGCATCGCATCGGGGGCCTGGAGCGGGATGCGGACACAGGCAACATCTCCTACGATCCGGCCAACCACGACCTGATGACTCGTATCCGTTCGCAAAAAATATTGGGCATCGCCAAAGAGGTCCCCCCACAAGAAATAGGCCATGGCGACGAGAGTGGTGACATTGTCGTTGTCGGCTGGGGTGCCTCTTATGGTCCACTACGCATGGCGACGAAGCGTGCGCGCGACCGTGGCGTGAGCGTTTCCCACGTGCATTTGCGTCACATTTGGCCACTACCGGAAAATCTTGGCGAAGTGCTCTCAAAATTCAAAAAAGTCCTCGTGGCGGAGATGAACACAGGCCAACTCTTGGTGCTCTTGCGTGCCCACCTTCTCATTGACGCAAAGGGCCTCAACAAGATCACAGGCCGACCTTTTCGTATTTTTGACCTGCTCGAGGAAATTTTGGCGGAGGCAAATCGAGACCAGGAGAGCCAGGCATGAACGTTGCTCCAATCAAGCCCACCGATTTCGCCACTGATCAGGAAGTTAGGTGGTGTCCAGGCTGCGGCGACTACGCAATCTTGAAAGCGATGCAAAAACTCATGGCCGAGCTTCGTGCACCGACGGAAAAGACTGTATTTGTCTCCGGCATTGGCTGCTCATCGCGATTTCCCTATTACATGTCCACTTACGGCTTTCACACCATTCACGGCCGCGCGCCCGCCGTCGCAACCGGTATCAAGCTTGCCAATCCGGAGCTGGATGTCTGGATCGTCACCGGCGATGGAGATGGTCTCAGCATCGGTGGCAATCACCTCTATCATGCGCTCAGACGTAATCTCGATTGTCAGATTCTACTGTTCAACAATGAAATATATGGTTTGACAAAGGGGCAGTATTCGCCGACCTCACGTCCCGGCCTCAAGACACCATCCACACCGCAAGGCTCCGTCGACCATCCCGTCTCACCCTGCGCGTTTGCGCTCGGAAGCGGAGCACATTTCATTGCGCGCGCCATCGATACCCAGCAGAAACCGCTGATGGAGGTTCTGCGGCGTGCCAGGTCGCATGATGGCGCGGCCTTCATCGAAATATTCCAAAACTGCCCGGTCTACAACGACGACGTATTCTCAGATTTTTCGGACAAACGTGTCGCGCCCGATCGCCAACTGCATCTCGAACACGCGGCGCCGATGATTTTTGGAAAGAATCGGGACAAGGGCTTGCGCCTCAATTCGCGCTCGCTCTCACTGGAGGTGGTGACAATCGGTGATGGCGGAATGAGCGCGGAGGACATTCTCGTCCATGACGAAACCAACCGTAACTTGGCGGCGCTGCTCATCGCCTTGTCGCGAGACGAGTTTCCAATGCCTCTTGGTGTCATTTATGCATCGAGCGAACAAACTTTTGCCGAGGGTGTATTCCAAAGTTATCGCGTCCATCCAAAGGACATGCGTGGCGCAGATTTCGCCGAGCGTCTGACTGACATCAAGTCGCTTCTGCGGGGCGAGCAGGTGTGGACGGTGAAGTGATGCCGCCTAAGCGGATACCCGGACTGGTGAAGGTATCGCTCGGTTGGGGACCGCCCATCTGATGATGCCTTGAGGGAGACTGCTATATGTCGACAGGAATTGGCGCTCGCGTCCCGCGTAAGGAAGATCACAGGCATCTTCATGGGCGCGCCAAGTTTGTCGGCGATATCTCCGTGCCCAATCTGTGGGAAGTTGCATTTGTTCGCAGCCCCGTCGCGCACGCCAAGATCGTAGCGGTGAAAAAGCCCGATACCTACCCCGGCCGTGTCTTCGTTGCCCAAGACATGACGGATGTCCGCCCCATTCGGGCCGAGTCCACCCTGCCCACATACAAGGTGTCGGATTATCCGGCGCTCGCAATCGGCAAGGTACGATTTGTCGGCGAGTGCATTGCGATGTGTATCGCGCCGACGCGTGCAGAGGCCGAGGACATCGCCGACACCGTTGCGCTCGAGTTTGAGGAACTACCCGCCGTGGTCGACAGCCATGCGGCGCGCAAACCGGAATCGGCCCTTGTTCATGAGAAATGGGGAGACAATTTGTTCCTGACGACCAAAGCCGATGGTGACATCGGCGCGGTCGAGAAGCGCGCTGACGTGGTGATTGAACGAGAGTATCGCACGGCGCGCCAATGCATGGTCCCGATGGAGGGCAAAGGCGTGCTCGCTTACTGGGACGACCGCGACGCCCAGCTCGTCGTCTATACATCGACACAAGTCCCGCATCTCATTCGGACCGGCCTTTCCGAATGCCTAGAGCTTGACCAGTCCGAAGTTCGCGTCATCGCGCCCGATGTTGGTGGCGGCTTTGGTTACAAATGCGTCCTGCAGCCGGAGGAAATTTCGGTTTCGTGGCTCGCAAGGCATGTTGGTCGCCCGCTCCGATGGACCGAGGACCGTCGTGAACATCTGGTGGCCGGCGCAAATACCCGCCAGCACCATTACAAAATCAAGGCTTTCGCGGATAAAAATGGGCGCCTGCTGGGTCTCGATGCAGAAATTACGGTTGACGTGGGTGCCTACTCGGTCTGGCCCTTCACCGCCTGTTTGGAGGCTGCCCAGGCCGGAGGCAACCTGCCCGGCCCCTACGCGCTCGAAACCTACCGCTGCAAGACCTACTCCGTCGCCACGAACAAACCGCCCTTTACGCCCTATCGAGGTGTCGCTCGGCCGGGCGTCTGCTTTGCCATGGAACTGACGATAGATGCGATTGCCCGTGCCGTCGGGCGTGAGCCGGCCGACGTTCGCAGGGAAAACCTCGTGCCCGCCACTGCGATGCCCTACACCAACGTCACCAACAAATTCTTCGACAGCGGTGACTATCCAGCGAGTGTCGACAAGGCCTGCGAGATGGTTGACTTGCGCGCCGTTCGGGCTCGCCAAGAGACAGTCGAAGCCGACGGTCGCCTCATCGGCATCGGGTTTTCCACGTTCACCGAGCAAACCGCCCACGGAACCCAGGTTTTCGCCGCGTGGGGTCTGCCGCTTGTGCCAGGATACGAGCAGGCGACGGTCAAGGTCACACCGACCGGCACCGTCGAGGTCCGCTCCGGAAACCAAGGGTTTGGCCAAGGGCTCGAGACCACCCTGGCACAGGTTGCAAGCGATGTCCTCAGCGTGCCCATCGACAGGATCAGGGTCAAGATGGGCGATACTGGTGAGACACCATATTCGACTGGCGCCTACGCCTCGCGTGGTATGGTGATGGCCGGAGGCGCGGTCTCAAAGGCGGCCGAGGTACTGGCGGAGCGGATAAAAAAACATGCAGCCCATCTAATGCAGTGCGACCCGGGCCAGGTGGTGCTGCAGGACGGCGACGCCACCGCAGGCACATCCAAAGTATCGCTCGAAGATATCGCCAGGGGCTGGTATTTGCGGCCAGACCAATTGCCGGATGATGTCGACACTCAAGGTCTCGAGGTTACCGAAGGCTACAAGCCCGACATTGACACCGGCGTCTTTACCTACGCCACCCA